>JASJMK010000090.1:0-15333 GCA_037619625.1 Actinomycetes bacterium | reverse complement strand
TGCTCCCCCGATTGGACTCGAACCAATAACCACTCGATTAACAGTCGAGTGCTCTGCCAATTGAGCTACAGGGGATTAACTGGTCAATCCTAACAAAATGAAGTCGCTGTGGCGAAACGACCTAGATTCCGAAAATGGACTTAAGTTCGCTCAGGGCCGCAGCAACATCTCTTGCGCCTGCGGTGCTCTGAGTTGCAGCCAAATCATCGACCACGGTGATCCAAGTGACGCTTTCACCATCACGCCTTGCCACAAAACGGACGTTGCCCGCATTCGGCAGGTTATACGCTTTATCAACTACGACGGTATGGGTTACCCGATCACGCACCGAACTTGGTATTTTTCCTGGCTCAGCTAATGTCCAAGTTTGAGTGGCAGCCGCTGACTGGCTGTCTACCTGAGTAACCAGAGTGAGCATCGGGGGCTCCCAGCGAGCTTGCAGGGCGATAGACCAAGGAATCAAAGTGGGGTTCAACTCCCCCGTATCAACAAAATTATTGTCGGTAACTGCAATTAATCCGTCACGATAGGTTGCCCAAGCGAGTAAGCGATCTGCTTTCGGAATGGCTGCCATTAACTCAACTGGAACTTGTGGATTTTTTGTGAGCCGACTCATTAGCTATCACCCACGGCAAAGTTGCGCATATCTCGGCGATAACTTTCCAGTGAAAGTAAGTCCCCTAATAAGCGCGCCTTATCCGCGTCATCAGTTCCGTCTTCAGCCCTGCTTAGTGCGGCCTTTATCTCAGCAACTCGCCGACCTGCATCCATTTCTAAGATTCTCGCTAAGACTGCCTGTACGTAACGTTCGTCTGGATCATCGTTTGGCAGCGGCTCAACGGCCATTGCCCTGATGTGTGAACGAGTTTCGTCATCAGGTGCTTGTTCCAAAACTTTTGTTATCCAACTTTGCGCGGAATCAAATTCCAAGGGATTGCCGGCTTGCACGCAGGCCGAATAAACAGCAGAGGCAGCTGGCACTAGAAAAACACTTGGCTCAAGTGACTCAAACCAAGCGCCAACTAAATGTGGAGTTTGCAAAACGCACTTGAGCGCTTCGCGCTCGACGTGGGCAGCTTGTGAGGATGCAACCACTTGAGTTCTGCTCTGGGTGGGTGCTGACTTTTTTCCTGCGGAATTCATTTCGTTGCGAATGGTGGCATCGTCCATGCCTAGCCACCCTGCCACCATTCGAATATATTGCGGCCGTAATGCGGTGTCCTTAATGCCTGCAAGTACTGGCGCTACTGCCCGCATACTTGCAACTCTTCCTTCGGCAGTATTTAAATCAAATTCTTCTACCGTTGATCGCATCACAAATTCAAATAATGGAATCTTTGCTGCAACCAAAGCCTTGACAGCTTCATCACCTTGCTTCAACCGCAAATCACATGGGTCTAAACCATTGGGTTCAATTGCCACGAAGGTCGAAGCCACAAACTTTTGATCTTCGCCAAATGCTTTCAATGCTGCTTTACGACCAGCAGCGTCACCATCGAAAGTGAACACCACCTCAGCATGCTTAGTGTCATCGTCCATTAAAATTCGACGTAGCATTTTTACGTGATCTGGGCCAAATGCCGTTCCACACGTTGCAACTGCCGTTGTTATTCCAGCTAAGTGGCAGGCCATCACATCGGTGTAACCCTCGACGACCACAGCTTGCTGTTGTTTGGCCATTTCGCGACGAGCTAAATCAATTCCATAAAGGACTTGGGATTTACGATAAATCGGAGTCTCCGGGGTATTTAAATATTTTGGACCTTGATCTGCCTCTGATAACTTTCGGGCTCCAAAGCCAATGGTGTCGCCGCTGGAATCACGAATTGGCCACATCACGCGATCACGGAACCTGTCATAAGCACCGCGTTGTCCAGAAACCGCAAGTCCCGCAGCGATCATCTCTTCCTCGGAGAAGCCTTTACCGCGAAGTTCATTACGAAGACCATCCCAACCTGCGGGCGAGTAACCGACCCCAAAGTGGTCCCACGATGCTTGATCGAAACCGCGCTCTGTTAAGAAAGTCCGAGCGTGCTGGGCATCGGGAGTTAGGAGTTGCGCGCGATAAAAAGTGCCGGCTACTTTATGGGCTTCGATTAATCGTGCGCGCTGTCCTGGTTGACCGGAGAAAGATCCGCCACCTTCTTCGTAACGCAAAACTATGCCGTACTTGCCGGCAAGTTTTTCAACCGCTTCAGTAAAAGTTAGGGCATCAATTTTGCGAACGAAGGTAATAACATCGCCGCCCTCGCCACAAGAAAAACAGTGGTAAAGCCCCTTGCTTGGCGTCACGTGAAATGACGGCGATCGTTCATCATGAAACGGACACAATCCCTTGTAACTACCGCCACCGGCGGCCTTTAGAGTTACAGTTTCCCGAACGATCTCATCAATGCGGGAGCGCTCTCGGACGCTAACTACGTCCTCTTCGCGAATTTTCCCAGCCACAGCGCCTACTTTACGTGCCTAGCCTGGTGTGCCACTGCACAAGGCTGACGTCTGTGAGCGCAGCCACCTGGTCGATCACAACGCGGGCTTTAGTCTCGGGAGATTGTGCGTTGACCCATAATTCTGCGTGGAAACGATCCAGCCCAGCCATGGGATCTAGCGAGAGCACACCAACTAGGTCATGGATTTGTTGCCGTTGTCTGGCATACATCTGATCTGCGCCATCGCGATTCATTACATATCTCGCAGCTAATGCCTTGAGCGCAGTTACTTCGTACCGAGCATCACCCGGGACTACCAAGTTCGCAGCGTAACGAGTTAATGGAGCGGTACCAAAAGTTACTTGCGTAGCCTTTTGCGCCGCAATACAGAATCGGCCAATCAAAGTGCTTGTTAAGTTTTTTAATGCAGCTAAAGAGTTCATGGTTCCATCAAAAGATGCTGGCCAGCTAGGGAGCGAGCTGATTCTGATTAATGCTGCATCGAGCTGCTCGCTTTCAAACTCGATGCCATACCAACTCTGGGCAACTTCAACGATTTCACTTCGACCAGTCTTGGACTTGAGGATGTCAATGTTTACATGTCCCGCAAAAACAGCATCTTCGACATCATGAACGCAATAAGAAACATCATCAGACCAATCCATGACTTGCGCTTCGAAGCACGTAGCGTCATCGGTTCGGTCATTTCGAACCCAATGGAAGACATCAGCGTCATCTTCATAAACGCCAAATTTCACTTGCCCCTCACGTTTAGTCCAGGGATATTTGGAAGCCGCATCGAGTGTTGCACGTGTCAGATTTAATCCAATTGATTGACCGGCACGCGGACCGTTAGCGGCATCGAATGCTTTTGGTTCTAGTCGAGTTAATAATCGAAATGATTGGGCATTACCTTCAAAACCACCTATGTCTTTTGCCAATTCATTTAGCGCTGTTTCCCCATTGTGACCAAATGGTGGATGACCTAAGTCGTGCGATAAACAAGCAGTGTCGACTAAGTCTGGATCGCAGCCAAGCGCTGCGCCAAGTTCTCTGCCAACTTGGGCAACTTCGAGCGAATGCGTTAATCGAGTGCGCGGGAAATCTTCTTGCCCGGCTTCCATTACTTGCGTCTTAACACCGAGTCGGCGAAGCGCCGAACTATGCATAACGCGAGCACGGTCGCGCGCAAATTCAGTGCGCTCCACGCTCTTGTTGGGCTCATTTACCCATCGTTGGGAATCTGTGGCTAAGTATTCGCCCAACATTTAGCCGCCACTTACTAGAAGCTCAGCTTCACGAACGGTTTCTTTTTCCGTACTAGAAATGAATTGTGAATTTAACCAACCATCAGGCAGATTTACTTTTCGATCTGGAGTAGTGCGCCCACGCGGTGACTTAGCAAGTTCCTCGTCAAGGATTTGATCAGGGTCAATGTTTGCCAGCAGTAATTCCAGTTGTGCCAAACTAGAAATCAAGGACAGCGCTCCCCTAGTTTCGCTGCCGGCAATCACACCTTTTAAATACCAGGCCATGTGCTTGCGCATTTCTTGACAACCGCGGAACTCATCGCCATGCATTTCCACTAATAACTGCGCATGTCTGCGCATCAAATTTAGAATCACGCCCGAGTTGGGTTCCGCCGGTACCAATTCACCTGCAAAAGAGGCTCGGATTTGACCAAATAACCACGGGCGACCCAGACAACCTCGCCCAATCACAACACCCCGCGCTCCAGTTTGATCCAGCATTCGCTGGGCATCTTGCGCGCACCAGATATCGCCATTACCAAGCACAGGGGTGTTTGGAATATGTTCCACCAGGCGGGCTATTGCGTTCCAATCAGCTTTACCGCCGTAATACTGCGCTGCAGTGCGACCATGTAATGCAACCCAAGTTACCCCAGCCTGCGAAGCGATTCGCCCAGCATCTAAATACGTGATGTGGTCTTGGTCTATTCCAATGCGCATTTTTACCGTAACTGGAACTTTGCCTTGAGCATTAGAAACAGCGGCGTTCACAATGCTGGCAAATAAGTCGCGCTTCCAAGGAAGTGCGCTACCGCCACCTTTACGCGTTACTTTTGGAACTGGGCAACCAAAATTTAAATCAATGTGGTCTGCCATGTCTTCATCAACAAGCATTCGTACTGCAGCGCCTACTACATTTGGGTCAACTCCATATAGCTGCGCGCTTCGAACCTTTTCATCCCCATCAAAAGTCACTAGATCTAAAGTTTCAGGGTGTCGCAATAAAAGTGCTTGCGAAGTTGTCATTTCTGCAACGTAAACCGTATTGTCTTGGTCAGTTTGGCCAAGTGAACTTCGAATATCAGTAGACGCTTCGCGACACACTCTTCGAAATGCCCGATTTGTTACACCCGCCATCGGAGCAAGTTCGATGACTGGATCAGTCGCTAACAGATCTGCATACATCAGCAGCCTACGAGGCGTTGCCCTAACCAGGAAACAACAGAATCTAGGCCCACTCGTTCTTGCTCCATGGTGTCGCGATCACGAATAGTGACTGCATTGTCCTCGAGAGTTTCAAAGTCAACAGTGATGCAATAAGGCGTTCCAATTTCATCCTGGCGACGATATCGACGCCCAATCGCGCCAGCGTCATCAAATTCTATGTTCCAGTTTTTGCGCAGTTCAGTTGCTAAGTCACGAGCCTTTGGACTTAAATCAGCATTGCGAGAAAGTGGCAAAATTGCAGCTTTCACTGGCGCTAAGCGCTTATCAAAACGCATAACGACACGTTTATCAACGCCACCCTTAGTGTTAGGTGCCTCGTCTTCGTCATAGGCCTCAAGCATGAATGCTAAAACTGCTCGGGTTAATCCCGCAGCCGGCTCAATTACATAGGGCACATATTTTTCGCCAGTTTCTTGATCAAAGAATGATAAATCTTTGCCAGAGGCTTCCATGTGGGCTTTGAGATCAAAGTCGGTACGATTTGCAATTCCTTCAAGCTCAGCAAATTCGCTGCCACCAAATTGAAAACGATATTCAATGTCGGTAGTGCGCTTTGAGTAGTGTGAAAGTTTTTCTTTTGGATGCTCAAAGCGGCGAAGATTATCAATTGATAATCCAAGATCTAAATACCAATTCCAACGCTCTTCGAGCCAATATTCGTGCCATTGTTCATCCGTGCCAGGTGGGACAAAGAATTCCATTTCCATCTGTTCAAATTCTCGGGTGCGAAAAATGAAGTTACCGGGCGTTATTTCATTTCGAAATGACTTTCCCGTCTGTCCAATTCCAAACGGCGGTCTCTTGCGCGAGGATGCGGCGACATTTGCGTAGTTTGTAAAAATTCCCTGCGCAGTTTCAGGACGCAGATAATGTAACGAGTTTTCATCAATAACTGGCCCAAGGTTTGTCGACAACATGCCGTTAAACATTTTTGGTTCAGTGAATTCACCCTTTGTTCCACAATTTGGACATGGCACTCCGGCTAGACCACCCTCAGGTGCCCGGCCTTTACGTTCTTGAAATTCTTCGAGTAAGTGGTCTTCCCGGAATCTTTTGTGGCATGAAGTGCACTCAGTCAATGGATCGGTAAATGTCGCTAAGTGACCTGAAGCTGCCCACACTTGTGGCGCCAGAATGACTGCCGAGTCAATACCAACAACATCTTCGCGGGACTGAACTACCGCTTTCCACCATTGCCGACGAACGTTCTCTTTTAACTCAACACCAAGGGGTCCATAGTCCCACGCGGAGCGGGAACCACCATAAATTTCACTACTGGGAAAAACAAATCCCCGACGTTTGGAAAGATTTACTACAGCGTCTACGCGATCCATGAAACTCAACATCCGATTAGGTCATCCGACTGGTTGCCGGTGAACGTGAACCCCCATTCTATCGAGGAATTACTGAATCATTGCTGCAGGCGGTTGCGCTGAATTCTCTTAATTAACTTCGTAATGCGAGTAAATTGACTGCGGCATAAGCGGTGAAACTACGCAATCAACAGCGTCGTAAACCTGCAGCAATTGCGGAAGTACGGAACGCGGGCAAATTGGAACCATTAGCGTGGCCGAAGCTGCGCCTTCAGTTTTTAACATTGCCCCGATTGCCATTGCAGTAGTTCCAGTTTCCACGCCATCATCAACAACTGTGATACGAAGATCTGAGACTTGAGTAATACGTGGGATGACAACGCCGGCTGCTGTTCGAGAGATTGCTAAATCTCGCATCGGAATTGTGGTTTCGGAAGCAAATGCAAAGGCAATTTCGCTAGCTGCCGGCTGCACTACAACTATGAGGTCACAGTTTAAAATTTTACTGTCAAACTTTTCGAACATCTGGCGCCCAGCATCAGCGCGGTCTAGGAAATCAAATTTAGTCATTCACGCTCGATTCAAAGTCCAGCGTGGAATCGGCAGTCATACTGAATAACTTTTCAAATGCAGTTGCTTCATCTTTCATGTCTGCTAAAAATGGCCACACTCCGAGCTTGGAATCCATAGATCCCATGGCGCGTCGGTAGGAGCCAACATCTTTCCAATCTGATTGAACTAAGTAAAGTTTTGGCTCATCCGCGCTATGAAAAATGTTTGCTGCAATGAAACCAGATTGCCTCTGCAGGATGCTGAGGGCCTCTCGCGCGTTGACATTCCATTTCGAATCGTCAGAAACTTCAAAAGTCCAAAGTGAGTGGAAGGTACCTAGCATTGGTTATGAAATGTATTTCACAGAGGTAGCGCCGACCAGAATTAGGAAAACTGTAAACCTAATTAATTTGGAGCGCGGATCAAGTAATGGCCAGGACAGATACATCAGCCAAGCAATAAAAGTGCTCACAATAGTTAGTGCTAATCCAGAAAACGGTGGCTGCAAAAACAGCCCCAGCACCATGAATACAACCATCACGACAGGAACGATGAATCTTGGTAAGGCATGAATTCGAAGCAGAATTGGCGCGCTAGCATTCGTAATCTTTTTACGCAAAAGTGAGTGCGTCACTACGGGGACCGTGGGATTCGGCTTTTTAGGATTATTTTTTTTACTCACCTACTAATTCAAGCATGAATTCTTATCCGTTTACCCGATTAGCACCAGAGTGACACGCGCTAGCAAATCACTAAGTGCGGCACGGGCAAAAACTTAAATTCAGTCAGTTGGAAGTGGGTTTGGCGCAGCCCCACCATACCGTCGATCTCGCGAGGCATAAATTTCGCAGGCATGCCATAAATGTCGCCGATCAAAATCAGGCCAGAGAGTTGGGAGAAATACAAATTCTGCGTAAGCACTTTGCCAAAGCAAAAAATTACTTAAGCGCTGTTCTCCACTTGATCTAACAAAAAGATCAACGTCTGGCATATCTGGTTCATCCAGAAATTTTCTTATTGTTTTCTCAGTAACTTTATTTGGATCTATTTTTCCAGCAGCAACCTGGTTGGCGATTAAAGATACTGCATCTACGATTTCGGCTCTTCCCCCATAATTAACACACATTGTCACCGTGAGTTTTGAATTTTTAGCCGTTAGTCGTTCACATGCCTCAAGTTCTTCAATTACCGAACGCCAGAGTTTTGGCCTTCTACCAGCCCAGCGAATTCGCACGCCCATGTCATTCATTTCATCTCGGCGCCGCCGAATCACATCTCGATTAAAGTTCATCAGAAAACGAACTTCTTCCGGTGAGCGCCGCCAGTTTTCCGTTGAAAATGCGTAAGCCGATAGCCAAGAAACGCCTAGTTCAAGTGAGCCATAAATACAATCCATCAAACTGGCCTCACCAGCTTCGTGACCAGAAGTTCGAGGTAAGCCTCGCTCTTTAGCCCATCTGCCATTGCCATCCATTACAACCGCAATGTGATTTGGGATTAGCTCCGTTGCAATCTTGGGTGGCTTTAACCCTGTTGCATGTGGTGGTGGTTCAATTGGCACGTTACAAGTCTGCCATGCTCAGGTTGCTTGTCGATCAACTGTTTGCCGGTCAACAAGAGATAAGGAGCGAAGGCCGCGCTCAAGATGCCACTGTACATAGGCGGCAACAATGCCTGAGACTTCGTTGCGATCTCGGGGTAGCGAATTATCTGCCTGCTCCCAGTCGCCGGACAATAATGACTGCATTAATAACACAGATTCTGTCCGTGGGGCAACGCTGCCGGGAACGCGATGGGCAACGCAAAGCGCGCCCCCTGTTGCCACATGGAAGAACGGCTGAACTCCAGCTGTGCCACACGTTATACATGCTTCAAGTGATGGAGAATAGCCCGCCATTGAGAGTGACCTCAACAGGTAGGCGTCCAGAACTAATGAAGCGGCGTGCTCACCACTTACTAAGGTTCGTAATGCGCCAACAAGTAATAAATATTGAGATTCCAAGGAAATTGATTCTTCTGGAGACAAGCGATCTGCAGTCTCTAACATGGTTTGGCCCGCTGTCCACAGCGAATAATCCAATGCTAGATCTTGCCCATATGCATTCAAGGATTCAGCTTGCGTAATTATGTCGAGATTTTTGCCAGCAAATACCAAGAGATCCACCCTGCTGAAAGGTTCTAAGCGGGCACCGAATTTACTTTTAGTTCTACGCACCCCTTTTGCAACGGCACGAATTTTTCCTCGTTCCCGCGTTAGAAGTGTAATGATTCGATCCGCCTCCCCCAGCTTCTGCGTGCGCAAAACGACGGCTTCTGCGCGATAGCTGGGCATACCCCTATGGTGTCACGCCAGATCCCTAAATAAATGATCGGGTAACGTGGTTATATGAATAATTTGCCCGACGGACCAGTTAGTGCAAGTAGCTTAGATAAAGCAGCAATTAAGTGGATATTGCGCACGTTAATCATTTTTACTGCCATCGCAACGATTGGGTTTTGGATATTCAGCCAAAATCTCAATTTCATTTTGCTGCTTGCCGTTTCGTTGCTAATTGCAATCGCCATGGAGCCGGCTGTAACCGCATTAGCTAATCGAGGTTGGCGTCGAGGAGCAGCAACTGGCCTTGTTATGTTTGGTATTTTCCTCGTATCAATTGGATTCTTGACACTATTTGGCGGAATCCTATTTTCCCAAGCCACTTCATTAATTACGAATTTACCGGTAACTGTGGCAAACCTGACTGAATGGGTCAACCAAACCTTCAACCAACAACTTGACCCAAATACCATCATCAACCAACTAAATGTCGAGCCAGCTCAGCTAGCTGGAGCTGCTGGTAGCTTTGCCGGTGGCATTGTTGGTGTCGTTTCGGGAATTGTTGGGGCTCTCTTCCAGACTCTAACCCTGGCTTTATTTGTTTTCTATTTTTCGGCAGATGCGCCGCGCCTTCGTCGCCAGATTGGCAGCATGATGAACCCGCGTGCCCAGCATGTTCTTGACACAACTTGGGACATTACCGTTAAAAAAACGGGTGGCTATGTCATTTCAAAGGTGATTATGGCTGTAGCTTCTGGAACAGCCCATGCAATTTT
The DNA here is from genome assembly GCA_037619625.1 of Actinomycetes bacterium. Taxonomy (GTDB): domain Bacteria; phylum Actinomycetota; class Actinomycetes; order S36-B12; family UBA5976; genus UBA5976. The sequence continues at coordinate 5,469 of JASJMK010000090.1, read as the reverse complement.
CTTTTCCATAATTGGAGTGCCCTACTGGCTTCCACTGGCAATTATTACTGGGATCACCAGCCAGTTCATTCCAACAATCGGAACCTACTTAGGTATTTTAATTCCAGTTCTGTTTGTCGTTTTCAGAGATCCAAATTTGGCAATATTCATAATTATCTTTGCTGCGCTCTATCAGCAAATAGAAAATTACTTGATTTCACCTCGACTTAGCAAAATTACTATGGATATTCATCCCGCAATTGCGTTTGGTTCAGTTATAGTTTTCGCAAATTTATTTGGTGTCGTGGGTGCATTTGTGTCAGTGCCAATTGCTGCGGCAATGGTGGCGCTGCTAGATACTTACGGCAAGCGCTACGAGTTAATTTCAGAGTTGGATGACAGCAACCTACTGGCTAATACTCAGCCTGAATAAAACTTGGGTTAAATTAAAACCCGAGTCTGGATAGTTGCTTTGGGTCTCGCTGCCAGTCCTTTGCGATTTTTACACGAATATCCAAAAACACTGGAACTCCCAGCATTTTACTAATCGCAAGTCGAGATTGGGTGCCCACTTCTTTCAGGCGCTCGCCACCTTTGCCAATTACTATGTGTTTTTGGCTTTCCCGCTCTACATAAATCAATGCGTAGATATCCATAAGCGGTTTGTCAGGGGAACGATCTGCACGCATCGCCATTTCATCAATAACAACGGCAATTGAGTGCGGGAGTTCATCATGTACGCCTTCGAGTGCTGCCTCGCGAATCAACTCCGCAATCATTACCAGCTCTGGTTCATCAGTTAGCTCACCATCAGGGTAAAGAATTTCACCCTCCGGCAGCATGCCCAGTAATAAATCACTTAAAAGATCAACTTGATCATGACCTACAGCAGAGACTGGAATAAGTTCTGCCCAATCAATCGCAAGTTCTTGCCCTAGGGCTTGAACGGCTAGCAATTGTTCACCAATTTTTTGCTTGTCAGTCGTGTCAGTCTTCGTGACGACAGCAACTTTGCGTACCCGAGGTATGGCTGCAATTTGCTGGGCAATAAAGCGATCACCGGGTCCGATTGCTTCATTTGCCGGGAAGCACATAACAACGACGTCTACTTCGGACCAAGTATCTGCGACCAGTGCGTTTAGTCGTTCGCCCAGTAAAGTCCTTGGCTTATGAACTCCTGGAGTATCAATCAAAATTAGTTGGCCCTGCGCACGGGTCACTATTCCTCGAATGGTGTGCCGAGTAGTTTGTGGTCGATCCGAGGTAATTGCGACCTTTTGTCCAACTAAGGCATTAGTCAGCGTGGATTTACCAACATTAGGTCGACCAACGATGCAGGCAAAACCACTACGCATGTGCTCGCTCCTGTTGGACTTCTGATTTACTTCCTGACTCAACGATACTCAGCATTGCAAATTCCGAAATAGGTGCCTACCTTTGTATATTTTTCTGCTCCAAGAATCCAACTGAGTGGTCCAGTAAAAAATGGCGCCATTACTGTCAGGTTAATTGCGAACTAACACGTTCGCCTGTGGCTCCCAAGTGATGTACGGGTACGCCAAGGCCACCAATTGAGCGCACTATTTCGACATCATGTAAATCTAATTGATCCGAATCACCAAAGACGACAACAGCTTCGATACCTACCGCGCCAGCGGCAACTGCTTGGCCAACAGCTAATTGAACTGCGGAAAGAGTTAGATTTTCGCGCGCAACATTTGCGCTGGCATACGTACGGCCCGTCGTGTCACGCACCGCTGCGCCCCAGCTAGCTTGAATTCGACTTCGCGCGCCCTTCGCCAAGGTGACAAGCTTGTCATCTTCGCTGCTCCAGCTAGTTTCAGTCATCTTCGGCGGCCTGCGTATCTCCTGCAAAATTATCTCTGGAAATTAACACGGTATCAATGCGATGCCTTCGGCCTGCTGTTGATTCAGCAGTTAAAGTCCAATTAGAAATTTCCACTACCGCACCAGGAATAGGAACAATACCTAGCTGCTTAGCCATAAGCCCACCAACGGTATCAACACCTTCTTCGTCAATTTCTATTTCGAGCAGCTCCGCTAAGTCAGAAACAGATAACCGCGAACTAATTCGATATTCGCCGTTGGCCAGTTCCTCAATTTCAGAGCCTAATGCATCATGTTCATCAGCAATCTCACCAACAATCTCTTCAATAACATCTTCGATTGTTATTAATCCAGCGGTGCCGCCGTACTCGTCGACTAAGACTGCCAAGTGGGTGCGAGCGTTTTGCATATCCCGTAACAACACATCAACATTTCGGCTATCCGGAACCATGAATGCTGGACGCATCAAATCCGAAACTCGCTCAGTACTTTGTGACTCTTGATGCTCAAAGACCCGACGAGCAATGTCTTTTACAAAAATCACACCAACTATGTCATCAATTCCCTCGCCCACAACGGGAATGCGCGAGTATCCCGAGCGCAGTCCAAGTGAGAGCGCTTGTCGCAGTGTTTTATGAGTTTCGATCCAAACCATTTCTGTTCTGGGAACCATAAGTTCGCGCGCTACCGTATCGCCCAGTTCGAAAACGGAATGGATCATTTGGCGTTCGTCATCTTCAATGACTGAGTCGGCTCCAGCCATGTCAACTAACTCACGCAATTCCGCTTGGGTAGAAAACGGACCTTCCCGAAAACCCTGACCTGGTGTTATCGCGTTTCCGACCACAATAAAAAGTTTCGAAAGTGGTCCAAAAACAAAAGTTATGAGTTGCGTTAAGCGAACCGTGGCAAGCGCAATGGCATCTGCTTTTTGTCGGCCAACAGTCTGTGGGGCCACGCCAAGCAAAATGTAACCAACTAGGACCATTACAACAGAAGTGACGATCAAGGAAGTGGTGTCATCGGCGAAAATCTGCAAAAAAGCCGTAGTTACTAAAACAACTGAAATTGTGGAAAGCGTTAAATTTGCAAACAGTAGCGAATTCACATACTTAGCGCGATCATCCAGCAACTTAATTAGGCGCCCAGCTCTCCGATCACCATCTTTACGAAGTTGCTCTACCGTTGCCTTACTGACGCGTGCTAAAGCTGTTTCCGCAGCAACTAAGCCAGCAGCGGATAGCACCATTATCGCTGCAATTACTAATTGCAAAGTGTTTGAATTCACTACAACCCACGAGCATTTCGCTCGCCTTCCCATTGTGCAAGTAACTCTGCTTGGAGACCAAACATTACCTTATGTTCCTCTGGTTCCTCGTGATCATGCCCAAGCAAATGCAAAACTCCGTGCGTTAGAAGTAAGCGAAGCTCTACTTCCATTGAATGTCCCGCCTGTTCACCCTGTCTGGCAGCAACTGCGGGACAAAGTACGACGTCACCAAGAATTCCTTCATCACTTGGTTTATCGGAGGTGCCGGCGCGAAGTTCATCCATGGGAAAACTTAAAACGTCAGTTGAACCTGGCAGATCCATAAACTTTTCATGTAAAGCGGCCATGGAAACTTCATCAACTAGCATCACTGACAACTCTGAAGCCGGATTAATGTGCAAGCTTCGGAGTAAAAAATTTGCATGGGATGAGATTTCTAATTCATTAACCTCGTAATCGGATTCATTATTAACATCAACTGACACGGCTATGAATTCCTGCGTTCAAACTTCGGATCCTGCGCCGCACGTTTTTCTTCATAGCGGCCATAAGCGTCTACTATCTGGCCGACTAATTTATGTCTGACTACGTCCGTTGAGGTTAATTCGCAAAATGCCACATCACTAATGTCATCCAAAATATCCCGCACAACACGTAAACCACTTGCCGTACCACTTGGCAGGTCGATTTGGGTCACGTCTCCAGTAATAACCATGGTTGATCCAAATCCGAGTCGAGTCAAAAACATTTTCATTTGTTCGGCTGAGGTATTTTGAGCTTCATCCAAAATAATAAAAGCATCGTTTAAAGTTCGGCCACGCATGTAGGCAAGTGGTGCAACTTCGATAACTCCGCTAGTCATCAGGCGTGGAATTGAATCTGGGTCGATCATGTCGTGCAAAGCGTCATATAACGGGCGAAGGTATGGATCAATTTTCTCGCTTAAAGTACCGGGCAGGAATCCAAGTCGTTCGCCTGCTTCTACGGCAGGACGCGTGAGAATTATTCGAGAAACTTGTTTACTCTGTAGCGCTTGAACTGCTTTTGCAACTGCCAAATAAGTTTTGCCAGTACCCGCTGGTCCAATGCCAAAAACCACAGTGTTTTCATCGATCGCGTCTACATAACGCTTTTGGTTAAGCGTCTTAGCGCGTATGGTTTTGCCGCGATTGGACAAAATGCTTGAAGTCAAAACATCTGCTGGACGAACATCTGAACGCAACATTGAGATTGAACGCTCAACAGATTCAGTCGTTAAGCCCGCGCCCGTTCGCAGCATCACTAACATTTCAGAAATTAAAGTTTCAATTAGGTGCACGCTTGGCTTTGGTCCATCAATTGTGATTTCATTACCGCGAACCAAAATTACGCAATCTGAAAAAGACTTCTCAATAACGCGAATTAGCTCGTCGCGGGTTCCTATGACGGAAACCATTGAGATGGCAGTTGGAATTACCACAACTACGTGCGAAGGCGAAGGTGATGCGGTCATTTGCCCTAATTCTATGGCACTAGGCAGATTGCGCTAATTTTTAGCCAAGTTCCTAAGTAATTAGCCAACTACCCTGGCGGCCAAGTTAACTGTCTTCCACCCAATACATGTAGATGCATGTGGTCAACGGATTGACCGCCATCTGCTCCAGTGTTAGTCACGATTCGGTATCCGTTTTCCAGTCCTTCGGTCATTGCAACTTTGGTAGCCAGCGCAAGAACCTGACCAGCGAGCTCTGGATTAGCCAGTGCAAGCGACTGCGCGTTCGCAAAGTGTTCCCGTGGGATTACTAAAACGTGAGTCGGAGCTTGTGGATCGATGTCGCGAAATGCTATAGCTGAAGCAGTTTCAAGAACTACGTCAACTGGAATTTCCCCAGTTGCAATTTTGCAAAATAAACAATCACTCATAATTTTCCTTAGGACCAGCGCTGGCTTCGCATTAATAAGCCACCGACTGCAATTGCGCCAGCTGTTGAAGTCCGCATTACGCTCGCACCCATGTGCACCACCCTGGCGCCCGCTGTTGCAAATGCTGCTAACTCGTTAGGTGAAATTCCACCTTCTGGTCCAACTATCAACATGATGGTTCCTTGCTCGCGAATTGCACAAGCAGCAAGTGCTTGGTCAGCACTTTCGTGTAATACAAAAGCACTTTGTACTTGTGTTATCAATTCACATACTTGATCTGTTGTGTGTAATTCTGAAATTTCTGGAATCCAAGCACGACGTGATTGTTTTGAAGACTCTCGTGAAGTCCGGCGCCACTTCTCAAGCCCCTTGTCAACCGCGTCCCATTTACCGATTGAGTGTTCTGCTTTCCACGGAATTATGGCATCAGCACCAACTTCTGTGAGCATCTCAACAGCAAGTTCTGCTCG
>JASJMK010000089.1:0-3985 GCA_037619625.1 Actinomycetes bacterium | reverse complement strand
TGCAAAATCAGTATTGAAAAAAGTGCTTAAAACGCCAGCGCACCCAAACTTGGGGAATTGATTAGAGAATCCGGCGCCCAAGACTCGGTGCTGGTGATTGCTCATAACCCTGGAGTGACGGAGTTATGCCAACCGGCTGGTCATTACCCCGAGCTGCAAACTTGTGGGCTAGTAATTCTGGAGTGCCCAACAAGCCTTTTGGAATTTAGCCCTGAAAAGTGTGTCGTTGTTGGGAATTATCGACCCGAAGTTGATTAGTAAAACTTGTTAGCGCTTAACGGCTAATACAAATAGCGCGCATGGATTTACTCCGCGACAAAAGTCCAAACTAAGCCATTGTCTTGCTGGGTAATTTCAATACGACCCCCAGCTTCGCCTTCTTCACTATAAGTAAATGCCGGGCAAGTAATTGTGGTGTTGTCTGATTCGCAAGCATCCATGGTGTTAAACGGAACATCTGAGCCAGAGACCAGTCCAACAGAGGCCCAGGCACCATTTTCTAACACAAAAGCTTCCACGACTTCAGCACTAACTTCCGAGGCAGGTTCGCCACAAGCCAATGTTGCCACGCGGTATTGAACATCGCCAGCTAAGACATCAGCTTGTTGGCGAATGAACGTTATGGCATCAGCGCTGTAAGTACTGCAATCAAGGGTGCTGGCAGCTACATCTAGTTCAGGCACGACATCAGATGTTTGCGCGGGCACGGGCACTGCGGCTGAAGTCACTGGCGCAACAGATGAGGAGGAAACTGGCGTTGTTGCGGAACAGGCCACGAGAAAAGAAGACGTTACTAACGCGCTGACACTTAGAAAAATGGGAAGTTTCATATTGTCCAGATTATGTCGGTTTTATGCGCTTGCCAGTTAGCCACACTGTCAGTTCGCCCCCAGATATGATGCAATCACTTCCAGCACTGTTACAGCGAGTAGATTCGACTAATGGATTCGCGCTTTGCTAGCCCTGGCGACATTGGGCAGTTTCTGCACTATGGCGGATCTGGTGGCACGCACGGGCTGGACAGCGACTTTGTGATTGTCGATGTTGAAACTTCTGGCCTTGACCCAGCACAAGGCGCTCGAGTTATTGAAATCGCCGCAGTTCGCGTTACTCAGGCAGGAACTGAGGTGGGTCATATGTCCTCGCTGATAAATCCTGGTGATGGCCAGACTGGCGCGGATTGGATTCATGGAATTAGTCCCGCGATGGTTTTAGACGCGCCAAAATTCAGTGAAGTTTTTGATGCCTTCGCAGCGCTTTTGGACAATGCAATTTTTGTGGCACATCACGCCAAGTTCGATGAGAGTTTTGTGGCAGCCGAAGCAAAGCACGCCGGTCTGGAACTTGCGGTTATGCCAGGGCTTTGCACTTACTGGCTGGCGCGTGCGACGGTAACTGGAACCCAAAATCTAAAATTAGGAACTTTGGCAGGCCATTTTGGCATTGCCCAACTTGGCGCTCACTCAGCGCTAGATGATGCGCGAGTAGTCAGCCAGATGTTGCCCCATATGCTCCGCAACCATGACCCGTTAACTTATTTTTCAACTGAAGTAACGCAACCAAGAACTGGTTTTAGCGCTGATCCGTTGCCGAGATAGCCGTAACTAGGCAAATCTTCGAAAACTTATTCGATTACGACAAGACCATTTGAAGTTTGGAAAGTAACTGAGCAAAGACCAACTTCGCCGTCTTCAATCCAAGTTAGTTCTATGTCGTCAAGCAGCGCCTCGGGAGTATCGCCAAGCCAAGAAGCTAGCGAATTGCGGTCGCCATTAAAAGTGAAGTCAGTGATGCTGACAGCAGATGTGCCGCCAACACTAGGGTGAGCGCTCATGTCATCCCACTTAATGAAGAACGGCAAAATTGGTTCAGCAATTAAGTCGATAACTCCGATTTGCTGCCAAGTCAGATCAGTGCCGCCGGGGCGCTGACGATGTCCTGGGCCAGCAGAGCGACCAATCCGAGTTTCTAGCGCAGAGATGTCATCAACTCGAACAGCCCAACCCATCCAGCCGCCACCTGCTTCGGCGCGGTTACGCACGGCTTGGCCAAAGGGCACAGTTTCGGCAACTGGGTGTTCTAGCGGAGCCACAATTTCAATGTACTGACCCGAAGCTAGCGGCAAAATAAAGTTGCGAGTGCCAGCACGCGGGTGCTTTCCACCATCAATAAACGCAACTCCTAATTCGGCGCCGAGACGTTGAACTGTGTCTGCTAATTCGGCATTAGTTACGGCGTAGGCCACGTGATCAAGTTGCATGTTAAAACTTTGGCACAACCGGGGTTACCCATTGGCACCGGGGTAGGGTTTCGCGCGCGACACGCAGGGAGGCTAATTACCGACTTTGCACGCGTTTATTGTCTAGATTTTCGGTAAGCACCCAGAGGGATGGCGGAGGGGAAGCCACCTGAACCCTGGGTGCCCTTTTATGCCATTTTGCAATCGCCAATTCCACAACTGTGATTCATACACAACAAAACGTTTGCTCTGCTTTATTGCGCTGCAGTGGGTCACGCTTGCGGAATGAAAAAACCAACTGAACCAACCGAGAAAGTTCCCGACCCACTTTCCAGTTCGCAATCCGAGCAGCAGTGCGAGCAACAACTGGAATTGCGCGAGCAAGCACTGACTAAAGCGACCCAGAAATTCGCTAAAACTCTCGCTAAAAGCGCGATGGCTACCCGTAAGGACTTAGTAAATGAAGTCTTTGGTCGTCTAAGCGATGCTGCGGATTTCAATTGGACAGACCACGCAAAGCTTTGTGTTGCGCTTTGCGACATTCGAACCCGAGATGGCCTACTTCGAATTCTGCATGACGAAGTCGAACTTCGGCCACAGGTCTGCGATCACCTTGCGCGCGAAATTGCGCGGGCGGGCAAGCCATGGGTTGCCCCACTTGCCACGGTATTTGGCGGCATAGTTTGGCTGGCGGGATTCCCAGATCAAACCAGGACAGCTATTGATCAAGCGCTGGAAGCCGACCCGAGTTACTCACTTGCTCAACTGCTAGACATTGCGCTTCGCCATAACGTGCCGGCATCGATTTGGTCAGCATCACTTGAGGCTGTTAGTTTCCAGGCTTGCTTAAAGGGCGCTGCATGATTATCCACAACTTGATTTTCAAAAACCTACGGTGTGCCGATCTGCGTAGGCTGGAACTTTCAGTCAATTTGATTTGTAAATGAGTCGGCGGTGGGAAATGCAGCGCAACAGCCATCGAGCAATGACCAATTCGATTCCAATTCTGGGACTATTTGGAATTCTTCTCATGCTCTTTTCATTTTCGGTGCTTTCGCCAAGCCACGCATTAAGTTCAGATGTCTCAGGTGATAATCAAATGGCGGCCTACATCGGAACCGGAGGCTTGCTCTTACCGGAATCATTTTCAGGTTCAACTGACTCCAGATCGCAAGTTGCAAGTTGTCTTGGCTGCACTTGGAAATACACCATTTATTGCATGCAGGATTCAGATAGCCCATGTCGTCACGCCGTTGTTTCTTGTCCGGCTGGCTCACTTTTGTACCGCGTAAGTTTTGGCTTAACTCCCAGCACAGTAAGTGAGATCGGTTCAGTCTGTTGGGGGAGTTCGCAACCTTTAACTAGGGAACTAGCGCAAGCTAGCGTGAGCGATTACGTGATTCGGTATGTGCCGGCGCTAGTTCCAGGTTTTGATCCACCCGATGGAACTTTGACCAGCATTCCAGGAATTTTCTGGACCGGGCAGCCCAGCATCTTGGTGCCACCCAGTTTCGCGCTTTCTGGTCGCAGCGTCACGATCACAGCAAAGCCAACTTGGCGCTGGGACTGGGGGGATGGAGGTGCCATTTGGAAATCAGTTCCTGGGGCGCCATATCCAAGCCGACAGATAACCCACCAATTTGGGGCGTCGGGGGATTACCAAACGCAGGTTACTGCGCTCTGGACGGCAACTTACACCGTTTCCGGTGTGGGTACATTCGAAGTTTTAGGTGAGTTGATTAGGCA
>JASJMK010000088.1:0-2562 GCA_037619625.1 Actinomycetes bacterium | reverse complement strand
AAACAGCAGGCCCGACAAAAAGCTTGACGCTTCAGCAGATCCAGACCAGGCGGTGAAGGCAGAAAGAAATATCGCCATAGGAACCACCAGGAATATGCGAAGGGCTACCGTTTTCCGATTGCGATTCTCTAATTGAACGGTGATCAAGGTTTCAATTTGGTTACTCATAGTTTCACATTAGCCCTATGTCAATCGATTAATTAAGTAACTTTGATACTGCTTAGTTCTATTTGGTTGTAGTTTCCTGATTTTGTGTAATCCCGAATTCGTTCAAAACCATCAAATACCTCACAAAAACTGGTAGCAAGTGGCGAAATCGCAACTCGAATGCTATTCGGTGCGCGGTAATCAGGGATAACTTTTTTATGGTCTCGTAAGCCACGCGCAATTTGGCCAGCATCAGGATGATAGATAGTTACATGCCCACCGCGCAGTTTTGAATCTCGTGGAGTGATTAATTCGTAACCCAATTCAACTAGCCATTGATCGTAAAGTTTGATCATCATGTCTGTGCCAGTTGAGGCTTTAGCATTGATCGCTGCAATCGATGCCCGCTCAATCATCGAAAAACCTTCATCGATGGAAAGCAACCCGATTATTGACGGCGAGGCAATTTGAAAACCGCGCATCCCATCAACTTGATCAAACTTTGAACCCATCAGGAATTGATCGCGTTGGGCGAACCAACCTTGGATTGGCATCTGTAGCTGCGCTTGAATATTTTTACTTAGATACAGCCACGCAGGTGACCCTGGCCCTGAATTTCCATATTTATATGTGCAGCCAACCGCTAGATCAACACCATCGCGGTCAAATTGCATGTCAACTGCGCCAACTGCGTGACTTGCATCCCAAACCATAAGAGCGCCGTGTGATCGAACTAATTCAGTTAGTTCCTTGATGTTGTGTAGTGCGCCAGAGCGGTACGCAACGACTGAAAGCGTTACAAGTGCGACATCATCATTTAAATATGGTTCAAGGATGCTCGAGGTGACTCGCTCGTCGCTAAATGAATCTCCTAACGCATGCTCTGTTAGCTCATTAGGAATAATCACCAGATTTAAATCCAACTCGTTTGCAATACCTTGCAGAATGTATCGATCAGTTGGAAAATTTGCTTCGTCCGAAATAATTGTGCGACGACCTGGGCGTGCGGAAATTGCGGCGCGCACCAAGCGATAGAAATTAACACTTGTGGTGTCCATGGCAAGTGTTTGTCCCGCGTCAGCACCCAAGGCAGCGCGGCCAATTAGATCGCCTGTGGTCTGCGCTTTATCAATCCATTCCGACCAGCCGTCCACCATTTTGCTACCCCAGCCGTTAACCAAGAAGTCATTAATAGTCTCAACGGTTCTTTTGGGTAGCCGGCCGAGTGAATTTCCATCGAGATAGCAAACCTCGGGATCCTGGATAACGAACTCGTTGCGGAATTTGGCCAATGGATCAGCGGCATCTAGGGCGAGGGCATCGGCGCGGGAGAACATGTTCCATAGGTTATTACTAGGACTTCGTTAGGGCAGTAGCGGGACATTTGCTTACTAACAAGTGGCACAGACTTAACCCCTTTTGCCTGCGTTTTGTAGGAATGCCTAAAAACTGGCAGAATCAAGGGGTTGATCGGTTCACGTACGGCATCCGAGCCTACGACCCGATCACAGTATGAATAAGGAGTAAGTCGTGCAGACTGGAATTCACCCAGAGTACGTGGAAACTGCAGTTAGCTGCGGTTGCGGAAACACATTTACCACTCGCAGCACTCAAAAGAGCGGCACAATTCACGCCGACGTGTGCAGCGCTTGCCACCCGTTCTACACGGGCAAGCAGAAAATTCTTGATACCGGTGGCCGCGTAGCCAAGTTCGAGAAGCGCTTCGGTAAGCAGTCCTAGCTTTTCAAATGAGGTGTTGTCGTCGTCTTCGGATGATGACAGCGCCTCATTTTTTATACCGAAGTAGATTCTTACTAATAAAGGAAAACTGATGGCGCAAGACTTCAACAAAGTCGAAGCAATCGTTACCGAGCTCACTGAGCTGGAAACTAAGCTAAGCGACCCTGCAACTCATGGTGATCCAAATGAAGCGCGGCGCATCGGAAAGCGTCATGCTGAATTAAAGCCAGTTGTTGCTAAGTATCGTGAGTACTTACAGTTACTCGACGACGAAAAAGCTGCGCGCGAAATGGGCGAGGAAGACGCTGCGTTCTTAGCGGAAGCAGAAGAAATGGCAATTTCCCGAGACCTTGCTGCTGAAAAACTTCAAGAGATGTTGATCCCGCGCGACCCAATGGATGGCAACGATGTAATTCTTGAAATTAAAGCTGGTGCTGGCGGCGAAGAATCAGCGCTGTTTGCGGGCGATTTGATGCGAATGTATTTAAAGTATGCCGAAAAGCGTGGTTGGGCTACGCAAGTTTTGGAAGCCGAAGAATCGGACATGGGCGGCTATAAAGATATTGCAATAGCCGTTAAGTCAAAAGGTGTAGTTCCACCTGAGGATGCGCCATTTGCAAATCTTAAATTTGAAGGTGGAGTGCACCGGGTTCAGCGGGTTCCAGTAACTGAATC
>JASJMK010000087.1:0-4335 GCA_037619625.1 Actinomycetes bacterium | reverse complement strand
GAATGCGACGCACTCACATCATGCCAACTGATGAGAATCAACAGCGCGCACTGGGCAGGTCAATGGGGTTCTTGCTGGATCCGAATGCTGACTTGGTCAAGGAATGGAAAAAGCACGCCCGCGAAGTGCGACGGATTCATGAAAAATTGTTTTATCGACCGTTACTTCAAGCGGTAGCCAAATTAGAAAATCAAGATGTAAAACTTTCCTCGGATGATGCAGTTAATCGACTCGCAGCCCTTGGATATTTAGATTCAGCTGGAGCTCTGCGACACTTAACGGCCTTAACTTCTGGCGTAACGCGGCGCGCTGTAATCCAGCGCACATTGCTGCCGGTGATGCTGGATTGGTTCGCTGGCACACCAGATCCAGATGCTGGGCTATTTGGATTTCGGCGAGTAAGTGAAGCACTTGGAACTACGCCTTGGTATCTGCGCTTATTGCGTGATGAATCAGCGACTGCCCAACGCCTAGCAATAATTCTTGGAACTAGTCGATATGCCACTGACTTATTACTTAAGTCTCCAGATGCCGTAAACCTGCTAGTTTCCGCTGATTCATTAAAACCTAGATCGGCTGTTGATTTACTTGTTGAAGCTAAAGCAACTGCAGATAGATATGACAACGCTACAGATGCGGTTACAGCGCTTCGAGCCATGCGACGGCGGGAATTGTTTAGAATTAGCGCTGCTGACGTGCTGGGCTTACTTGACATCGAAGAGGTAGGAAATGCGCTAACAGCTGTAACTACCGCAACAATTTCTGGCACCCTTGCAGCGATAATTTCCCAAACTCCGCAAGCGCCACCATTCGCCGTAATTGCTATGGGTAGATATGGCGGCGGCGACTTAAGTTATGGCAGTGATGCTGACGTGATGTTTGTTTATGCTGACACTGCTGACCCTGAACAAAGCGCGCAAATTGCGCACGCGATTGCAAATGAACTGCGCACCTTACTTATGGCAGCCAGTACTGATCCAGAATTGGCAATCGATGCTGACCTTCGTCCAGAAGGGAAAAGTGGTCCATTAGTTCGAAGTCTTAGCTCATTTGCGTCGTACTACCAGAATTGGTCATCAGACTGGGAATCGCAGGCGCTACTTCGCGCCAAGTTCGTTGCAGGTGACGATGAGCTGGGAGAAGATTTCATTTCGTTAGTAAATCCGATTCGGTTCAAACCAGAAGGATTAACTGAAGTCCAATTACGAGAAATTCGCAGGTTAAAAGCGCGGATGGAATCGGAGCGCTTACCCCGGGGAGTTGATCCAAGTCTGCATACAAAACTTGGACCTGGCGGACTATCAGATGTCGAATGGTTAGTTCAAATAAAGCAACTTGAGTTCGGATCCAGCATCCCTGAAATTGCAATTACCGAAACCATGCCGGCACTGCGCCTGGAAACTGCGCACGAACTTATTTCGCAGGCCGATCAATTGGTGTTGACACAAGCTTGGCGACTTGTGATGCAGGTTCGAAATGCTGTCATGTTAGTTCGCGGCAAGGCATCGGACATGGTGCCAACTGATTTGGTTGAACTCGCTCGCGTCGCGCAGTTATTGGGTTACGGAGTTCGCGGCGGCGGCGAATTTACAGATGAGTACCGCAGATTAACCCGCCGGGCCCGCACGGTATTCAGGCGCGAATTTTATGGCGAAGTGGAAAGTATTTAGCGAGCTTGCCAGACCGCAATTGCGCCAGCTAGATCTTCTAAAGCGGTTCCAACAGATTTAAAATATGTAATTTCTTCTGCCGAAGTTCGTCCTGGATGTTCGCCTCGGGTTAGCTCATGTAAATCTGCAAGAACGTCGTTACTCGAAATAACACCTTGCGAAATCGGAATTGCTAAGTCGCCCCCTTCTTTGAGCGCACCAGTTCGAGTGTCACAAAACAAAGAAGCTAGTTGAACCAATTCGTCGTCGGTTTCGCGCATAGTTGGGGTAAACGCTCCAACAGTGTCGATGTGAGTACCTGGCTTGACCCACTTACCAAAAATAAGCGGAGTAGTAGTTAGCGTCGCTGCACAAACTATGTCACTTTTGCCAACAGCTGTTACTAAATCAGGATGGGAAGTTACTGGCAGACCTTGATCGCGCAATTCTTCGGCAAGTTCATGGGCGCGACGAATATTGTGATTCCATAAAAATACTTCAGAAATTGGCCGAACTGCCATGTGGGCACGAATCATAAATGGACTGAGCGCGCCCGTGCCGATCATAGTTAATGTCGAACTTTCTGGCCGCGACAAATAAGTGGAAGCAAGCGCTGAAGCGGCTGCAGTTCGCCACACTGTCATACGGGCACCATCCATTGTTGCCAATGGCGCACCAGTATTGCCATCTATCAAGTAGTACAACCCGTGGATACTTGGTAAATCGATCTGACCGTTACTTGGGTAGACCGCAACGAGTTTTACGCCTACAAAATTTTCAGGGCCAGGTCCAGTCCAGGCGGGCATAAGTAGCAGCGCATTTTCTACTTCGGCGCCGTTTTGATCGAACCCGGGCATACCGTGATGTTGTCGCATGGGAGTGGTCCAGCTACCCGCAAAAGCGCTACGCAGACTCTCAATTAAATTTGGAAACGTAAGGGAATTATCTAGTTGCGCCTGATCAAAATGTCGCATGGCATACTCCTGATTAAATAACTCGCTTTAGTTGAGTACAGGCTATCTAAACCATCTTTGATATCTGGGTGCAGGGCAAAAACCGCTCATGTAGGCTAACGGGACGTGGAAAGCCAAACTTGATGGCGACTTTTATTAAAGGATGGAACGAAATGAGTACCCAAGCCGTAACTGGAGTATTAGTAGATTCCTGGGCAACTAAGTCCCGAATTCGCAATGTCGTTTTAGTGCTGGGCCTTACCGGCTTCACCGCGCTTTCGGCTCAAGTAGCAATTCCACTTCCTTTTACTCCAGTGCCACTTACCCTGCAGACCTTTGCAGTTCTTGCTGGCGCAGCTGCGCTTGGCGCGGAGCGCGCAGTACTCGCGCAAGTTCTCTACATCGCGTTGGCAGTAGCCGGAACGCCAGTTTTGGCAGGCGGGGCGAGTGGCCGCGAAGTAGTAGTGGGTGCAACTGGCGGTTACTTAATTGGTTTTGTATTGGCTTCATATGTGGTTGGTCGAATTTCCAGCAAGGGAGCGAGCACTAAGAGTGCTACTACGGCGCTTGCTTTTGTAACTGGCAGTTTAGTTATTTACACCCTCGGTGCACCATGGTTGGCATACACAACGGGCAACACAATTACTTGGGCAGTCATTAATGGTGTCGTACCGTTCTTAGTTGGCGATTTAATTAAGGCAGTTGCGGCTGGCGCGGTATTACCTATGGCCTGGAAATTAACGAAATCTAAATAGATTTTGATTTCAAATTAACTGGGCGCAAATAGCCAAAGCACTGGAAGCAACTCACTCATAGCGCTTCTGCGTTGTTGGCAGATAAGATGTCTATCGGCAACGAACTTAATTAATTTAGGTTTCACGAGAGGGGACGGGACTTTAAATGCTGGAATTAGTGCTTAGCGATGAAGCCATTTCGCCCCGAGTTGAGTTACTTGATGGACCGCGAGTGCGCCTGACAATCAGCGCCAGTGAAAACATTGCCCAAGGGTTGGATCTTTGTCGAGCTGAATTGATGCACGCCGTAGAAATAGCCTTAATAAATCTTCTTGAGGTGGAATCTGCTCCGGCTCGAATTTTTGTTCGCAGTCCTAATGCAAATGAAATTATTACGACAGTTGATCCGGAAGTGATTTACGGATCACAAGCGATCGTTAGGGCCTAAAATCTCTAGCGCTTTTAAAATTTCAACTGGAGATGATTTAAGGGCCTGGCACAATTTAGGTAGCAAAGCAACACTCGGACGAGTCTCTAGGGAAAAGTAACGATAGAGATTTCCGCGATTTATCTGGATTTCTTGGGCAACTTCTTCTAGCGAGTTATAGCCAAGCTTTTCCATTCGCGCGCGCAACCATTCCATGCCAGTTAAATTACTGGTGGATCGAGTTGATGTTTTTACCATGTCAATTTCTCTTTTCTTCAGTCCCGAGACTGGCTGAGTACTCTTATCATCGCACACTTTTAGATTTAACTACTGATTAGGAACACAGAGCCCTCGAAGGTAACAGAGTAGTGACATTATTCACTTCAGCAATTCATGTCTTTACTGGTTAGTGACTTAACTAACAGGGCGTCTATGGTGCGAACAACTCCTATTCGGCAGGCGATTCCAAGTCGGCGAGCACTTCAATTTTTTGCGCATCCGATAACGCTTTGTTAGCTTCGGGCAATCTTGCTGCTGCGTACCACCAGACATACATCGTCGAAATTATCAAT
>JASJMK010000086.1:0-11985 GCA_037619625.1 Actinomycetes bacterium | reverse complement strand
CGCAGCGATGGGCGGCTCCGTCATACCCATGATGCTGGCGCCTGCCCCACCAATATGTCGGATGGAGTTAATTACAAAAATGTAGGGAATCAAAGTCCCGACAATTACCATTGAGACAAAAAATGGCCAGATCGGAAATACTGCACTGCTACCTGTCAACGGTGTTACCTGTGCTCGAAGCGATTCCCAAGGAAAGTCATTCCAAGGCCGCAGCACCGCAAAAAAGAGTGAGGAGAAAGTGAAAGCCCACATCAACAACGAGACTGGATCTCTACGCGCGCTTGCTTTATCGCCGAGTATGAACATCACAATCAAAGTCGTCATCGACAGCACAGCGAATAAAACTCCCAGCCTGTTCAGTGTGAAGCCATTCCATATCTGGGCAACGAGGGCAAGGCCTGCAACAGCGAGTGCAAGTCCAAGCCAAACGTAATTGCGTACTGATTGCTTCATAACGAATCTGGCGTAAAGCACAACAAAAATCGGCGCCATAAATTCAATCAATAAACTGATAGTTATTGGCATGCGAGAAATAGATTCATAATAAAACCATTGGCACATAGCGACGCCAACAATCCCATATCCGGCAAGTAGCAATGCTTCTTTCCCAGAAATACGAAAAGCTTTGCGATTAGTTAGCGAGACGAAAATAATTAAGATAATTGCAGTAAAAGTTGCGCGAAATTGTGAGATTCTTACCGGATCCCCAACTTCTTCAAGGATCACTTTTGCTACTGTTCCGTTTAGTGCCCAGCAGGTAGCAGCAACTAGATACAGGGAATAACCAAGTTTGGCATTTTTCTCGTGAACTTTTTTATGTTTAGACATGAATCAAATGAACCTGTAATTAAAACTTTCTATTGGATGCCAGAAAAAGCCACATCAAATAATCCCTGATTATGCTAACGAAAATCTAGCAGAATTCCATGCCTTAATGGACCCCAGCCCGGTAGCGCTACAAGCTGCAATTAATGTTGGTGACGCTCTACTGAAACTATGTGCCGCAAATTAGCGGCATCCCGATGGTAGACAACCATGGTTCCAGGGGTGAAGGCTGAATCAAAGGATTTTTTTGTCTCATTTTCAACTGTGAATAAAGAACTCAAAGCCTCCATAACAGCGGGCAGAACTGGACGGTGAGTGCATAACACCAGTGCGCTTGGGTTTTCTGCTAGTTCTATAACGCGAGCGATAGCACTTTCAGGATTAACTTTCTGTCGCTCTTCACTAACAGTTTTTTCTAAGGTCACCGCCAGACTTCGACCCGTGGCATATGGACCAACCGTGTCTCGGCACCGGCGAGAATCAGAGGAGTGCAGAGCGGTAATACCAAAAGCGGCTAACGCGCCTACAAGAGCGTTAGCCTGCATTCTGCCAACTGCAGTAAGTGGCCTACTCGCGTCAACCTCAGATAACTCATCACTGCTAAGTAGCCACTCAGCTCTTTTAACTGATTGAGTATGGCGCAAAATAATCAAAGGGACAGTAGGAATTGCAGTCGAAGCCGCAACTAACACCTGTTTGTCATGTTTATAAGTCAGTTTTGCTTTTGCTTGCTCAAAAGGTAGCCAGGCTATTTGCGCAACTTCATCATTTGGTACAAATTCACCATCGAGTCGTTGAGCAACCCAGTAGTGCGAATCTTTCACGGCTCCGTCTACTTCGTAGGTCTGGGTTGGCAAGGGCACACCGAGTTCAACAGCCATTCCCGTTTCTTCCCGCACTTCCCGCACGGCCGCAGTTAGTAAATGTTCGCCGGGATCCACTTTGCCTTTGGGAAACGTCCAGTCATCGCGATAATTGCGATAGATCAGCAAAAACTCAGTTTCCGCTGCGCCAGGCCGAGTAACAACGGCCCCGGCAGCAACAATTCGGTCAGTGGCTGCCAAAGAGTCCAACCTTATTCAAGATTGTGTCGATTCGTCTTGGGGTGGGTGCATCTGCAGCTGACCTTGCTACTGGATGTCGATTTATTAACAATTCTTGGTAGTCAATTAGTGGCTCGCCGTTAGCATCCAGATGATGTCGAGACCACTCACCAGTAGGTAGCAGATGCCAAGAAGCAGTATTCTCTGACATCGCGAGATCAATGGTTTCTACTATGCTTTCTGCCGCGCCAGGATTCATGCGAACAAGTGCTTCAACACGTCTATCCAAATTACGATGCATTAAGTCAGGTGAACCCATCCAAGTTTCGCGGTCACCAGCATTAGCAAAATCATAAATACGGCTATGTTCCAAGAATCGACCAAGAATGCTACGAACCCGGATGTTCTCGGAATACCCAGCAACACCAGGTTGCAACGCGCATATTCCTCGCACAAAAATATCTACTCTTACCCCAGCCTGAGATGCTCGATACAGCGCATCAATTATCGTTTCATCTACTAAGGCATTGCACTTAAAACGAATGTAACCTTCGTGGCCGTTTTTAACATGTTCGATTTCTCGCTCGATGCGCTCAACTAACCCAAGGCGCAGACCCTTTGGTGCAACTATCAAACGATTGTAAGTGCCTTGAATTCCGTAGCCGCTTAAATGATTAAACAAACTGGCAACATCTTCACCAATCTTGGGATCAGTGGTTAACAAGCCATAATCTTCGTAATGTCGAGCCGTTTTTGGATTGTAGTTTCCAGTTCCAATGTGAACATATCGGTTTAGTTTCCCGTTGTCGTTGCGAACCACTAAGCAAAGTTTTGCATGTGTTTTTAAGCCAACAATTCCGTAGACAACATGAACACCTGCTTCTTCCAGTTTGCGCGACCAATCAATATTGTTTTGCTCATCAAAACGAGCCTTGATTTCAACAACGGCTAAAACTTGTTTACCCAATTGGGCAGCATTAATTAGGGCATCGACTATTGGAGAGTCACCAGATGTTCGGTAAAGCGTCTGTTTAATTGCCAGAACATTTGGATCGTTAGATGCTTGCTCAAGGAAGAGTTGCATGCTTGTGGAAAATGAATCGTAGGGATGATGCAATAAAATTTCATGGTGGCGCATCACATCCAACACATCTGGGGGAGTCGCACTTTCTACTTCAGCTAAGGCCACACTCGTTCTAGCTACAAATACTGGTGCCTTTAAATCATCGCGCTGTAACTGCATGAACTCTATGAGTGATTCGTGATCTAACAGACCATTTAGTCGAAAAACTTCATTGCTTTCTACGCCTAGTTCGCTAACAATCAAATCTAAGACGTGAGCATCAATTGAGTTTTCAACCTCAAGTCGTACGGCAGGCCCAAATTTTCGTCGCATGAGTTCGCGCTCGAGTGCCTGTAACAAATTTTCCGCATCGTCCTCTTCTACGTCCAACTCTTCATTGCGAGTTATCCGGAAAGCGTGATATTGAAGCACTTCCATGCCAGGAAATAGCTTGTCTAAGTGACCAGCAATGACATCTTCCAGCGGTACAAAGCGCTGACGGGACACTTCAATAAATCTTGGTAATGACGGTGGCACCTTAACACGTGCAAAAAGTTCATTGCCAATGGTTGGATTTTTGACTGTGACTGCCAAGTTCATCGATAAACCTGAGATGTAGGGAAATGGGTGCGATGGGTCAACTGCCAGCGGAGTTAGGACGGGAAAAACTTTCTGATCAAATAATTCAGACATTGCTTCACGTTCATCACTGGTTAATTCGTCCCAGCGCAAAATTTCAATGCCGCTTGCAACTAAGGCAGGTAAAATGGAGTTATTGAATGTTTCAGAAGCTTGTTTCATGGCCGCGTAACTCTTGGCTAAGACTGCGTTGTGCACTTCATTTGGAAGCATTCCGGAAATCGTTTTTTTAGCAATTCCAGTAGCTAAGCGGCGTTTTAGTCCAGCTACGCGAACCATGAAAAACTCATCAAGATTGCTGGCAAAAATTGAAAGGTACTTAACCCGTTCTAACAATTCCATATTCTGATCTTGAGCAAGTTCTAGTACGCGTTGATTAAAAGCAAGCCAAGAAAGTTCTCGATCCAAAAATCTATCGGCAGGTAATTTAATGGCTTCGGTTGGCGCCAGGGAAGTCTCAGTCATAACCCCCTCAGAATGACATATTTAGGTGAACAACACCTAAACCCAAAATTACAAAAGGTGAACAATGCGACAGAAAGTGGGATGATTTAGCCGTGACAAGGCAAATAGTGATTATGGGCTCTGGTGAAACCAGCCCAACTATGGTCACACCGCATCAGCAAATTTTGGCGGGTCTAGGCAAATCAGATCAGTTAAAACTGAGCATCGTAGATACGCCATTTGGCTTTCAAGAAAATGCGGATGATTTAACCCAAAAATTAATAGATTTCTTTGCCCAATCTGTTGGAGCAAACGCGCAAGTTATTTCACTTCGTAACACCATGGTCAATGGCGCCGCACTCGGTGAGGCAGTCAATGCAATCCGAGAATCTAATTGGATTTTTGCTGGTCCAGGAAGTCCTTCGTACGCCTTAAAAGTTTGGCAAGAATTAGGCGTGAGTCCGCATTTCGATGAAGTACTTGTTGACGGCGTGATAGTTCTAGCTTCGGCAGCAGCTTTGACTGCTGGCTCGCACACCATTCCAGTTTATGAAATGTATAAAGTGGGCGAAGATCCACACTGGCTGCCAGGTTTGAATTTAATTGAGCGACACACTGGCATGCCAGCGACAATCATTCCGCATTACGACAATGCAGACGGCGCTAATCACGATACGCGATTTTGTTACGTGGGCGAGGCTCGACTTCGTACGCTTGAATCTTTGCTGCCTTCGCAAATCTTCATAATTGGAGTGGATGAACATACCGGTGTCCGCTTTGATTTGGATGATCGCGTTGCATATGTATTTGGTCGAGGCAGTATGACGATCCGTCATCATGGGGAGGCTTGGACAGTTGCCGCTGGTGAGTCTGCAACATTTGAAGAAATCATTGCACATACTGGCAGCGCAATTGTCCTAGGCGAACCAGCACCACTATTTAAAGTTGATCCACATAAGGTCGAAGAGTTACTTGATTCCGGAAACGTAACTGCTGCGGTTGATGCGCTGCTTAACCTCGATGAGTTGGATCGGGACATGGAAACTCGCGCGGCGGTACATTCCCTTGTTGCGAGGTTGGGGCACATTGCCGCCAGCCCGAAAGTCGACATCATGTCGGTTGTTGGTCCCTACATCGAAGCGCTATTGCAAGCTCGCCAAGCAGCGCGCACAGGTGGGCGTTGGGATGATGCGGATGCAATTCGCGATCGTCTAATGGAATTGAAAGTAACAATCAAAGATTCCAAAGACGGATCGAGTTGGGACATCGAGTCCAAATGACACCAGGCCCAATCGCACTTGTTGGTTCGGGAGAATATTTACCAGTAATGCAAGAAGTCGAAGCAGGATTGATTGCAGGTCGTAACCCGATATATGTCCAGATCCCAACCGCTGCAGCTCCAGAGGGTCAAGGTTCGTTAACTCGTTGGATCGAGTTGGGTAAAGCCCAAGCAAGTCGAATGGGAGTTACCGCCGTCTCGGTTGTTGCGCACGATCGCAATGACGCCCAAGATCCACGAATTGCTGAATTAGTTCGTGATGCTGGTTTAATTTATCTTTCAGGCGGCAATCCATCATTTTTAGCAAATACTCTGCGCGACACCTTGCTTTGGCAGGAGATTGAAACGGCTTGGCGAAATGGCGCAGCACTTGCTGGCTGTAGCGCAGGCGCAATGGCTCTCGCTGATCACATTCCAGCCTTGAGATTGCCAACACACTCGGCAACTCATGGCGTTGGACTGCTGCCACACCTTCGCGTACTACCTCACTTTGATCAAATGTTTGCGCGCTTACCTGATTTCTTAACTCGATTCATGAAAGTCCCTGATGGTGTGAGCATCGTAGGGATAGATGAGGACACCGCAATTGTTGGTGGTCCATTTGAATGGGAAGTTAAAGGACGCCAGTCCGCTTGGCTATTTGTGGATGGACATCGAAAAGAATTTAAGCCTGGAGAGACTTTAGTTACACCAGGGATTTCCTGAACATTACGTCAGTATCCCAATGCGCGAACCCAAGTGATTCGTAGAGGGAAATCGCTGCTTGGTTATTAGCGTCAACATAGAGCATGGCTGCCGGTAGACCTTTTCCTCGAAGATATTCCAGGCCTCTAATACTTAGCAATTTTGCCAACCCAGTACCGCGTTGATCTGGCGCTATTCCGAGTACGTAAATCTCACCTATTTCGGAATGCCCATGTTCGCCGGGGCCACCATGGATTTTGGTCCAGTGGTAACCGACCATAGTTTCAGTAGCAGAGTTACTCGCTGTCGTAGCAATCAAGAAGCCAGCAGGATCAAACCAACTCTCTGACATACGTGCCTTCAAATCTTCAAGTGACATGCGCCCCTGCTCGGGATGATCGACAAATACTTTTGAATTTAGCGCGAGCCATGCTGATTCATCTTTACCAACTTGAAATGGACGAATCGTTAAATTTTGATTCTCAATTGATTTAGGTAACGGCGCAAATAGTGAGCGACGCATTTGCCAAAGTTCTCGAGTTTTTGCAAAGCCAAGTGTTGCCGCAAGCGAGTAGGCGCTAGCGAGTTCGCCATGCGCCCAGAGACGCATCCGAGAATCGTCAGATTTTGAAATTGCAAACTCGATCAATCCTCTGCCGATACCTTGCTTTCGAAAATCAGGATGCACCACAACTTCAACAACAGGGCCAGCTACTGCATCAGTTTGATCCAAGTGCAGATAACCTAAAATTTTTCCAGCAGAATCTGTTGCAATCAAGTGTTCATCTGCATCGTCGCCACCGTGATGCAAGTGAATTAGAACATGCTCCGAAAGTGGAGCCATTTCATCTACTGCGGCAGCAGTAAATGCGAGCTGGGTTATTTCCTGAGTGTGTTCGGGTGTTAGGCGAGTTAGGGCGGCGATCGTTACGGACATAAATTAAACGAGAACTTCGAAAGATTCGCTGCTTGATACCGGCGATGTCACATATCGGTAGCCGACATTTCGAACGGTACCAATCAAGTTTTCATTCTCTGGACCTAGTTTGGCGCGCAACCGGCGCACATGAACGTCCACTGTTCGAGTTCCACCAAAGTAGTCGTATCCCCAGACTTCGCGAAGAAGTTGATCGCGAGAAAATACCCGACCAGGATGTTGTGCAAGAAACTTAAGCAATTCAAATTCTTTGAATGTTAAATCCAGAGTGCGCCCACGCAATTTTGCAGAGTAAGTTTCTTCGTTAATTAAAAGTTCGCCAGCTTTAATTTCGCCCGATATTTCTATGTTTTGTTCCGTGGCTACTTTTGTGGTTGCTAAGCGGATTCGAACTTCGATTTCGGCTGGGCTGGCATCTACCAGAAGTACATCGGTTAGACCCCACTCGCGGTTCACGGCCGCTAGACCGCCCTGGGTAGTTATCAAAATAACTGGTGAAGTATTTCCAGTAGTTTCCATGAGCCGGCACAGACTTCTAACGGCAGGCAAATCAGTACGGCCATCGATGAGAATTACATCTACTTCAGGCGCCATAAGTAAGGCAGTTGGCTCAGGTGACATCACTTTAATGTGGTGACTGAGCAGCTCAAGTCCAGGCAATACTGCGCTGGAGGGGGTTAACGCGCGGGTCAACAGCAGAACTTGTGCCATAAGACCACCTGCTTCGCCGATTTATCCCTTAGATAATGCCTCAAGTCTAGAGCAGGATGGACTAAGCAAAACTTTGGTATCCAAAAAATGCCTTTAAATCAGGCTAATTGTGACACTGCGTGCGTAACTTCGGATTTCTTTGGCACGCCTACTGCCCTGAAATGCACTGTGCCCTCATTGTCAATGATCAAAGTAGTTGGGGTTCTTTGAATCCCGTAAGTCTTAACCAAGTCCAAATGCTCAACTACATCAAGTTCAATGTGACAAATGTTTGGAAAGCTATTTGTCACCTCATCAAGAATCTTGGTAGTTACGCGACAAGGCTGGCAGAACTCAGAGGAGAACTGCAAAAACGTTACCTGTGGCGCGTGATCGTGGTGCAGGTGCAAATGCTCAGCCAAACCCTGTTGCGGCAGTACGAGTTCTTCGCGAAGTTTCCCATCGCTAAGTTTCCGATAAATACCAAATGCACCAGAAAGCAACAGGGCAGCCAGTAGAACGTAGGCACCGGCTGACATTCGCACTCCTAATTAGTTTGTAACTAAGAACTTAGGTGAAATTTCAAATATCTCCAACTCAGTAAAGGTAGGTGCTCCTAATGCAAAGACTTTGCAGTAGGAAAATTTCTACTAACGCATTTGGTTAATACCGATTACTGTTAAAGGTATGTCTGGCAATCAGGTTTTAACCAAACGGCGAATAGTGGATTATGGCCGCCTGAGTTCTGCCATGTGTTGTTGCTCTTAATTCTGCAGTCGATAAATATCAGGCTGCATTTATCCAGCCGAGTCGAAACTTAAGGAATTTTTGTGAGTAAACAAATTGATCCACGTGGCCCACGTTTTGGAGCAGCCATAACTACCGTCGTGCTAGCAGTTATTTTGTTAACAATTCCAACAACGTTAGCAATTGTGCTACTTGCGATTCAGACAACTGTTTTTGGCTTAGGCGCATTCGTGGGACTGCATGCCCAACCGTACGGAATCATTTATCGAAAGTTAGTACTTGCCAGAATTGGCAAGCCAACAGAACTTGAACCAGTTGAACCACCACAGTTTGCCCAGCTCGTAGGGTTTCTATTTGCAGTCGTTGGTTTAGTTGCCCTTTTGTTCGGCGCGGATCTAGTGGCAACTATCGCTGTTGGATTTGCGTTAGCGGCAGCATTTTTAAATGCCGTATTTAATTTTTGCTTAGGGTGCGAAATGTATTTAATTGGCAAGCGAATTTTTTCATAATCAAAATCAATCAGGAGAACTAAATGAGTAATGATTCACTAGTAGATGCAACTTGGGCGCTAGCCCACCTAGATGATGCCAAAGTTGTATTCATCGAAGTAGATGAAGATACCCAGGCGTATGCTGCAAACCACATTAAGAATGCGATCGCACTTAATTGGCAGAGCGATCTACAAGATCCAGTTCGCCGGGACTTCGTAAATAAAGAACAGTTTTCAGCATTGCTTAGCGCTAAAGGCGTTTCCAACGATGACACGGTAATTCTTTACGGTGGAAACAATAACTGGTTTGCTGCTTATGCATATTGGTACTTCAAGCTATACGGCCATGGTGATGTTCGCTTATTAGATGGTGGCCGCAAAAAGTGGGAATTAGATGGGCGAGAACTTGTCAGCGAAGTTCCATCTCGTACTGCGACAAATTATGTTGCCAAGGATCAAGACCTTTCTATCCGCGCGTTCCGTGACGACGTGTTGAATGCCATTGGTTCGAAGACGCTTGTGGATGTTCGCAGCCCTGATGAATATTCAGGTCGGTTACTTGCGCCCGCACATTTGCCTCAGGAGGCTGCGCGCGTTGGCGGACATATTCCAACAGCGGCAAACATTCCGTGGAGTAAGGCAGCCAACGATGATGGATCATTTAAGTCGATTGCGGATTTGAAAGCACTTTATGAAGGTTCGGGTGTTGACTTAAGTAGGGACACTATTGCTTACTGCCGAATTGGTGAACGTTCGGCACATTCATGGTTTGTATTGCATGAGTTGTTAGGCGTGAAGAATGTCAGTAACTATGACGGATCTTGGACTGAGTACGGCTCTTTGGTGGGCGTGCCAGTTGCCGTTGGCGATGAACCCGGTGAAGCATGAGTGCCTGTGGCGCGGTAGTTGGCGGCGTCTCGCTAGAAAATGTTGATTTAACTAACCAAGCGGTAATCCAAGGGGTAGTGAGTCAAAATAATGTTCCGGCAAGCGTTGGATATGTTCGACTTTTGGATAAGAGCGATGAATTCGTAGCTGAGGTTCCAGTTTCAAAGCAAGGCGAATTTAGGTTCTTTGCAGCGCCAGGTGACTGGACTGTAGTGACGTTAACTCCCGGAGCAACGAGCCGCACGCCAGTAAGCGCAACACTTGGAAAAATTGTTGATCTTGAAATAGTTGTGAATTAGCAATTTGCTAAAGGAATTTACTTTCCCTCGGGAATCAAATTCTGATAATCCACTTTGATACAACGATCCATCACAACTGACATTCCGGCGGCAGTAGCTTGGTTTGCAACATCTTGATTCTCAATACCTTGTTGCATCCACCAAGTTTTTCCAGCTGCTTGGGAAGAAATGGCAGGAAACTCTTTCGCAAAAACGGCGGGCATGTCTTCACCTTTTCGAAAAACATCAATAATGTCTGGCACAAGTGGAAGTTCGGCAACCGATTTGTAAACTTTTTGTCCCAAAATATCTTCGGTCGCGGCAGGATTAATTAAGAAAACCTCAAAGTGTGTTTGTTCAATTAAGTAAGCGGCAACTTGGTGACTGGCTCGATCTGATTTACTGGAAACCCCGATTACTGCGACAGTTTTGGCTGACGTCAATATATTTCGGATTTCGTTCTCGTCCATTTCAGATCGCTCCTAGGTAGTTATTTCATCACGCGAAAGTACTACTTAAGACAATAGCGCGATGAGATTACTTGCCAGATAGACTCAAGGACATGGCGCAGACGTTTTACACGGGGTTACTTGTTGCCTGCTCTTTTGTCATCACTGGGTACGCCAGCTACATGGTTTACAAATTATTTAAGGGTCAAGCATGACCGTAAAATTGCACCCAGACTTAGCGCCACTTTCGTGGTTAGTCGGTACTTGGGTTGGTGTCGGTGTTGTTGGTTACCCAAGCATGGAGTCCGACATTCAAGTTGGTCAGGAACTTAGTATTCATTCAGATGGTCGCCCATTCTTAATTCACTGGTCACGCACTTGGGAACTGGATGATCAAGGTGAACGCGTGCGTCCCTTGGCACTGGAAAGTGGATTCTGGCGTCCCCGACCCGATAATGAAGTCGAATTACTGCTTGCGCACCCAACGGGATTTTTGGAATCTTGGTTTGGCAAAGTTACTATCACTGGTTTAGAAAATGCCGCGATAACCGGTGCTCGGGTTGAGTTAAAGACTGACGCCATACTTCGAACTGCTTCCGCGAAAGTAGTTGATTCGGGCGAACGCATTTATGGATTAGTGGATGGAAACATCGGCTGGGTATACGACATGGCTGCCGAAGGTCACACCATGAAATCACATGCCTCATTTCATCTCACCAAGGCGATGACCCCATGAACCATGGTTGGGATGACGTATTGCGAGATCAGGGATATCGAATCACGCCCCAACGCCAACTAGTTCTGGAAGCTGTTAATACTCTTGGTCACGCAACACCAGAAGAACTATTGGCGGAAGTCCAGAAAACAGCAGCAGCTGTGAATCTATCGACTATTTATCGAACTCTTGAAGTACTGGAACAAGTAGGGCTAGTAACTCATGCTCATATAGGTCATGGCGCGCCAACATATCACTCTGTTGATAAGGATGCCCATATTCATTTAGTTTGCGATACCTGCCAAGCTGTTTCATCTATCCCAGCTGATGCCGCTGAGCTATTTGTGCAAATGCTTCGGGAGACGGTTGGGTTCGAAACTGACGTTGCTCATGTGTCAGTTCACGGGCAATGTGCCACCTGCATGGACCGCCAAAAGTTGCTTTAGTAACTGATGAATTTCGCGTTATCTTCACTGGTAGGCATTTCTAAGTAACTGCGAGAGAATTAACTATGACCGCAATTTTGCACATGGATGAAACCAGTATTGATGCTGGTGTGCCCTGGCATTATGGCGATCCATTTAAAGAACAACGAGAACTTGTTGCCGGACGTGGTCGGGTAGATCTTTCGCATCGCGGCGTTGTTACCGTAACTGGCGTAGATCGCAAATCGTGGCTGCACTCGATTACCACTCAGGATTTTGAGTCACCAATTGCACATTTAACTTCGTTGATTTTGTCGCCACACGGACACATTGAGCATGACATCCATGCCATTGATGACGGCGAAACTACGTGGATAAATTGTGAGCCA
>JASJMK010000085.1:0-2712 GCA_037619625.1 Actinomycetes bacterium | reverse complement strand
TGGTCTAGTGGATAAACAAACAGAATACGTATTACGCACCATTGAAGAACGTGATATTCGCTTTGTGCGGCTATGGTTCACCGACGTACTTGGCACGCTGAAATCGGTGGCGATCGCTCCTGCTGAGCTCGAAGGCGCCTTTGCCGAGGGCATTGGATTTGATGGCTCGGCCATCGAAGGTTTTGCACGGGTTCATGAATCCGACATGTTGGCCATCCCTGATCCTGAAACTTTTTCCATATTGCCCTGGCGCGGAGAAGAAAATAGCGTGGCTCGAATGTTTTGCGACATTCAACTTCCAGATGGTTCGCCATCATGGGCCGACCCACGTCACGTACTTACCCGGGCATTAAGTAAAGCAGCGGACAAAGGGTTTACGTTTTATACGCATCCCGAAATTGAATTTTTCTTATTTAAGAATCAACCGGAAAAAGGTGTACAACCGATTCCGATTGATGAAGTTGGTTATTTTGATCATTCGCCAAGTGGTATCGGATACGACTTCAGGCGCCAAGCAATTACGATGCTGGAAGCCATGGGTATCTCAGTTGAATTTAGTCATCATGAAGGCGCGCCAGGACAGCAGGAAATCGATTTACGTTATGCCGACGCATTAACAACTGCGGATAACATCATGACGTTTCGAGTAGTTATGAAAGAAGTGGCGTTAGCGCAAGGCGTCTATGCCTCATTTATGCCAAAGCCGTTTTCCCATTACCCAGGTTCAGGTATGCATACTCACTTATCGCTATTTGAGGGTGACCGGAATGCGTTTTATGAAGCTGGCGCGGAATATCAATTATCAAAGACGGGGCGCCAGTTCATAGCCGGACTTTTGCGACATGCACCAGAGATAACAGCTGTGACAAACCAATGGGTTAATTCTTATAAACGGCTAAGCGGTGGTGGGGAAGCGCCGTCATTCATTTGTTGGGGCCATAACAATCGCTCAGCTTTAGTTCGGGTTCCGATGTATAAGCCAACAAAAGGCAACTCCACTCGAATTGAGTTTCGTTCCCTAGATTCCGCTTGCAACCCTTACTTGTCCTTTGCGCTGATGTTAGCTGCGGGCATGAAGGGAATTGAAGAAGGTTATGAGTTACCACCAGGATCTGAAGATGACGTCTGGTCACTCACTGAGCCAGAGCGAGCAGTACTTGGTATCGCGCCACTTCCGCAATCGTTGGGCGATGCCATCAAAGTTATGGAAAAAAGTGAGTTAGTCGCAGAAACCTTAGGTGAACATGTGTTTGACTTCTTCTTACGCAATAAACGTGCGGAGTGGGAAGAATATCGATCACAAGTGAGCGCATATGAACTCGATAAATATTTACCGGTGCTGTAAATGAAGCCGATAGTCCTAGTTGTTCAAAACGAAATTGATGATCCTGTTGCCCTAGTTGGTGAGTGGATTAACGAAGTCGGTGTTGAAGTCGAAGTAGTTCACGCCTACCGCGGCGAAACTGTGCCAGCCGTTTTGCCGGCGCACATTTCAGGCGCCATCGCGATGGGCGGCTACATGGGAGCAAATGACGACGTGGAGTTCCCTTGGCTAACTGATGCGCGTTCGCTAATGAAAGATGTTATTGCAAATGACGTTCCATTTTTTGGAATTTGCCTTGGGGGTCAACTTTTGGCAACTGCAGTAGATGGCGTGGTGGAGCCGACACCGGTACCAGAAATCGGAATTGCAAGTTTTCGCATATCGCACGAGGCAGGCCGTGATGCGGTATTTGGCAAACTAGCTGGCCAAGAAGTACTTGCAGCCGAATGGCATAAGGACTACATAACTGATTTGCCTGATGACGTTTTAGTCCTAGCGGGAAATGACGTCTGTCCAGTTCAGGCATTTCGCATTGGGCAGAACGTTTATGGGGTGCAATTCCACCCAGAAATTGATGCGGAGATTTTTTCTAGTTGGGCAGCAACCGATGACGAGCTCGCAAAAAATAAGATCAACCTTGAGCAAGCTTGCAAAGATGTCGCCGCCGCGCAAGTACAGTTAATAAGTACCTGGCGCCCAGTGTTCCAGGCTTGGGCGCAACTCGTTAAGGACTACCAGGGCGAAAAGCTGTGACCGCATCGCGTGGCTCCTCGCAGTTAGCTCGGCTAGCCCGAATGGGCTTTGCGGATACTACTGCGTGTCAAAAAGTTGTAGCAGATTGCAAAATCCTTGATTCAAAGCTGGAGTTTATTGCGGCCGCAGCTGACCCAGATCTTGCGTTAGTGAGTCTTGCAAACATTGTTAGTAGCGGCGCTGTGGACGCGCAATCTTGGTCAGCAGAGAATTGGCAAACCTTGGCAAAACTTCTTGGCGCCTCCCAAGCATTAGGACAGCACTTATTGCGGCATTCATCGCACATTGGCTACGTACTGGAAACGCAAAGCGTGCCGAGTGCCGAGCAAATGCAGCTGGATTTGATTTCCAGTGTTGCTGGCCTGGAGTGGGATAGCGCACTTGTGGCATTGCGCGTCGCGTACCGCCGCCAAGTTTGCGCAATTGCTGGTGTTGATTTAACTGATGGATCAAATAGCGTGACGATTTTGCCAGGAATTGCGCAAGCATTAAGCGACTTAGCAGATTCGGTAATAGCAAGTGCCTTAGTAATTGCTCGAGAAGATATTCCAGATTCTGCCTGTGTAAACATCAGCATCATCGCGATGGGCAAATGTGGTGCCCGTGAACTTAACTATGTAAGCGACGTTGACGTG
>JASJMK010000084.1:0-15215 GCA_037619625.1 Actinomycetes bacterium | reverse complement strand
GAATTCATCGGGCTTGTTATCTGCGTATTCCCGAGCCTCAGCAAAGTCCATGCCAGCTGGAATGTAGTAGAGCGGATCGTGCGCCGATGTTTGATCTGTGACGATGTCTGCCTCGACATCCATGGCGAGAAGTTTTGGAAGCACTTCGGCAGCGTTTCCAACTAGACCAACGGAAAGTGGTCGACGAGCAGCTTTTGCATCCATGCAACGGCGAACTGCATCATCAAGATCAGTTGCAATTTCATCGAGGTATCTAGTCTCAACCCGACGCTGCAGACGTGTCGCATCAATGTCCATAATCAAACAAACGCCATCATTCATGGTTACGGCCAACGGCTGCGCCCCGCCCATGCCACCGCAACCACCAGTGATGGTTAGCGTGCCAGCTAAAGTTCCGCCAAATTTCTTTGCAGCAACTGCGGCGAAAGTTTCATATGTGCCTTGCAAGATTCCTTGCGTTCCGATGTAGATCCAAGATCCAGCAGTCATCTGGCCATACATGGTCAATCCCATGTGCTCCAAGCGACGAAACTCTGGCCAAGTTGCCCAGTCGCCAACTAAATTCGAATTAGCCAGAATTACCCGGGGTGCCCATTCGTGAGTTTGAAAGACACCAACTGGCTTTCCGGACTGCACCAACATGGTTTCGTCATTTTCTAAGTTCGTCAGGGTGCGCACAATTGCATCGAAGGATTCCCAGTTACGCGCTGCTTTGCCGGTGCCGCCATAGACAATTAATTCATCTGGGTATTCAGCAACTTCTGGATCAAGGTTGTTTTGCAGCATGCGAAGGGCGGCTTCTTGCCCCCAACCCTTAGTCGTCAAAGTTGTTCCGCGGGCGGCTCGAACTGGGCGCGGTCCTGAAGTCATGTGTTTCCTTTGGCTATTTACTACTAAACGAGGTTACTGCAGGGACTTGGGCAGATACTTGAGAATCCCAATGGTTAGGGTTGAGTGGTTGAAAGGGTATTAATGACAAACCTTCCTGTGGACCAATTTTGGCCCCGCGCTGGACACTGGCTCGAAGCTGGTTCTACGGCTGAAAAGACTGACATCACTGTTGTGGGAATTGGCGCGCACTTAACATCGCTTACGCCCACTGGCGCGGGCAAAACCCCAGATGCGATTCGTCAGGCACTTTTTAAGTACTCAACATATTCCTGGGCGCACGACATAGATATCGCATCTGTCTCAGTACGAGATGCTGGAAATATTCCTGATCCAGATTGGGAAGAAGGCGAAGCCAGAGTATTTGCCAAAATGGAGGAACTTCGCGGCAAGCAAAACTTGTTAGTTGCTCTCGGTGGCGACAATGCAATTACTTACTCAGTTGGAAAAGGTTTGTGGGCCGATGAAATCGGCAGAGCAGGGCTAATCACAATTGATGCCCATCATGACATTCGCGAAGGCATAAGTAACGGTTCGCCAGTGCGACGCCTGATAGCAGCGGGCTTGCAAGGCACTCACATCGTGCAAATCGGAATCAGCGATTATGCCAATTCGCCTGAGTATGCCAGACGCGTGAAGGAATACGGGATAACTGTCATTACTCGCGCGCAAATGCGAAGCCGATCACTTGCCGACATCATGGACCAAGCCCTTGAAATTGCTGGGGCCAGTGGTGGGGATATTCACTATGACTTAGATGTGGATGTTTGCGACCGCGCAGTGACGCCAGCTTGTCCGGCCGCAACTCCAGGTGGGCTTTCCGCCGACGATGTTCGAGAACTGACATTCTTGGCGACATCTCACACAAGTGTGACTAGCATGGACATTACTGAAATTGACGCCACGATTGATTCAACGGATGAGCGAACGATTCGTCTTGGCGCATTGTGTGTTTTGGAAGCCGCAGCTGGCGTTGCCAGTCGCTCGAAGTAGTTGCAACTAGTTTCGCTAGTTGCCGAGAGTAAAGGAAAGAAATGACAACGCTAAAGAACTTCATTAACGGCAAGTTTGTTGATCACGCCAGCAACGAAACTATGTCATTTGAAAATCCAGCTATCGGTCAGGTTTACGGAACTGCGCCGCTTTCTCGCGCCGCCGATGTTGATGCCGCATTCAAAGCTGCCAGCAATGCTTTTGATGGCTGGAAGCGCACCGCACCGGCTGATCGTTCGCTGGCGCTGTTTCGCATTGCTGAATCAATGGAGGCTCGCGCCGATGAAATTATTGCAGCAGAAATTCAAAACACTGGTAAACCACTTTGGTGGATGCGCGATGCAGAATTCCCACAGTGCGTGGACCACACTCGGTTCCATGCCACACTCGCTCGAAACTTGCCAGGTTGGTCAACCGGCGAATACTTAACTGGATACGACTCAACAGTTCGCCGTGAGCCAGTAGGTGTTTGTGCGCAGGTTGCGCCGTGGAACTACCCATTGCTTATGGCGGTTTGGAAGTTTGCGCCAGCACTTGCTATGGGTAACACCATTGTGCTTAAGCCTTCTGATACCACGCCACACACTGCGAGCATCATGGCGGAAATTTTTGCCGAGCATTTGCCAGCGGGTGTAGCCAACATTATTTATGGCGATCGCGATACCGGTCGCGCTATGGTCGCGCACAAGCGTCCAGACCTAGTTTCGATTACGGGTTCAGTTCGCGCTGGTATGGAAATTGCAGCGAGCGCAGCACCTGATCTAAAGCGCGTTCACCTTGAACTTGGTGGCAAGGCTCCAGTAATCGTTTATGACGATTGTGATTTGGAAAAGACAGTTCAGGGTGTTGCCGAAGCGAACCTTTACAACGCAGGGCAAGACTGCGCTGCTGGCACTCGCGTAATTGTGCAAGAAGGTATTGCCAAGGAATTTACTGCAGCACTTGCCAAAAAAGTTGCTGAGTTTAAGTTTGGTGCTCCAGAGAATGATGATCACTTCTACGGTTCATTAAATAGTCAGAATCAACTTGATCGCGTGCAGGGCTTCATTGATCGACTTCCAAAGCATGCGGAAATCTTGACTGGTGGAAAAGCTCAACGCCTAAATGGTGGCTACTACTTTGAGCCAACATTGGTCGCGGGCTTAAAGCAAGATGATGAAATGATTCAGACTGAAGTCTTTGCCTCAGTGCAAACAATTCAGACTTTCAAGGATGAAGCTCAAGCCATCGAGATGGCTAATGACGTTGACTTTGGTTTGGCAGCTTCAATCTGGTCGGAAAACCATGGTCGAATCATCCGCACTTCACAGGATCTGGACTTTGGTCAGGTTTGGGTTAACTGCCATCTGGTTCAGGCTGCTGAAATGCCAAACGGTGGGTTCAAGCACTCCGGACATGGAAACGATTTGTCCACTGAAGCCATTGAGGGATACACCCGCGTTAAGCACATCATGAGCTTGACTGGACGCTAATTTCAAACAGGTAGGCTAGGGGACTTAAGGGTTCCCTAGCCTTTCTTTTTACTAATCTTCCCCGGAGTAGCAATGGATCTGAAGAATAGAGATTTCTTAAAAGAAATCGACTTCACAAGTGACGAGTTCCTGTACCTAATCGATCTAGCCATCGAACTCAAGGCTGAGAAAAAACAGCGCCGCGAAGTGCAGCGCATGGTTGGACGAAACATTGCCTTGATATTTGAAAAGCCATCCACGCGAACTCGCTGTGCATTTGAAGTTGCGGCATTTGATCAAGGTGCGCACACCACGTATTTAGATGGACTTTCTTCACAAGTTGGACACAAAGAATCAGTTGCTGACACAGCGCGAGTACTTTCGCGTTACTACGACGCGATTCAATACCGTGGTAAAACGCAGGCGATGGTTGAAGAACTTGCGCAGTACTCTGGCGTGCCGGTTTATAACGGCTTGACAGCCGAATGGCATCCAACTCAAATGTTGGCAGATTTTCAAACCATGATTGAGCACTCAGGTAAACGTCCGAAGGATATCTCATTTACTTATGTTGGTGATGCGCGATCAAATATGGGTAATTCACTTATTGTTACTTCTGCCTTATTAGGCGCAGATATTCGTATCGCATCGCCAAAGCAACTCTGGCCAACTAAAGAAGTGCAAGAAATCGCGCAGAGTTATTTAGCGAAAAGTGGTGGTTCAATCTTGCTAACTGAAGATATGGACGAGGCGCTTCCTGGAGCAGACTTTATTCATACCGATGTCTGGGTTTCGATGGGCGAGTCAGAAGAAGTATGGCAAGAGCGAGTCGCACTTCTTGGTGAATATCAAGTAAATGAAATTAGCTTGGCAAAAACTGGGAACCCAAATTCTAAATTTATGCACTGCCTCCCAGGATTCCATAATGAGCAGACCACTGTGGGCCGGGAAATTGCAAACAAGACTGGGATGCGGGATGGCCTGGAAGTTACTCATGACGTTTTTGAATCTCCAGCCAGCGTGGTTTTTGATCAAGCAGAGAATCGATTGCACACCATTAAAGCGATCATGGTTGCAACCATTGGTGAATAAATGAGCAAATTATTTTCTGAAGTTAAAGTTGGTGGAGTTACCTTTAAGAATCGCGTGTGGGTAAGTCCTATGTGCCAATACTCCGCAGTTAACGGCCTGATTCAAGACTGGCACGCGGTACATTATGGCGCCTTCATCACAGGCGGCGCGGGGTTAGTGATGGTGGAAGCAGCAGCAGTTCATCCCGACGGTCGCATCTCAGAGTACGATGCTGGAATTTGGACAGATCAACAAGCGCAAGTACTGGCGGAAATACCCCGCTTTGCTCATCGATTTGGAACCAAGGCAGGTATTCAAATCGCGCACGCTGGTCGCAAGGCCTCTACCGATACGCCATGGAGTGGGCGAGGTATGGTCACGGTTGAAGCTGGTGGCTGGCAAAGTGTTGCCCCGTCACCTATTGCATTTGAAGGCTATGTTGCTCCACTGGAATTGACACTTGCTGATATCGCACTGATTCGAGCAGATTTTGTAGCGGCTGCGGAGCGAGCAATGTCAGCAGATTTTGATGTGCTTGAAATTCACGCAGCACATGGTTACCTGCTGCACGAATTTTTCTCACCAATTTCAAATCAACGAACCGATGATTATGGCGGCTCGTTTGAAAACCGCATAAAGCTGCTGTGTGAAATTGCTAGTGAAGTTCGTTTAGTTGTTCCAAGATCGCGGGCATTGTTTGTTCGCATTTCTGCCACAGACTGGATTGCAGGCGGTTGGTCCATCGATGATTCAGTTGCTCTGGCCCGGGAACTTCAAGCTCGTGGTGTTGACCTAATTGACTGTTCTTCTGGTGGTATTTCTACGGCGCAGCAAATCGAGGTTGGCCCAGGCTATCAAGTTGAGTTCGCCCGCAAAATTCACGAAGAGACAGGAGTTCTCACCAATGCTGTTGGCATGATCACCACAGGTGAACAGGCGGAAGCAATTCTGGCTGATGATGACATTGCCGCAGTGATGATTGGCAGGGCCATGTTAGGAAATCCACGTTGGCCAATCCAAGCAGCCGCAGATCTTGGCGATGAAATTCCGTGGCCAAATCAATATGCAAGAGGCTTTACGTCACGTTGATAAAGATTGGTAGTGCGTTATCTTTCCGTACTTGCCATGACTTCTTTAGTTATGGCATTTCGTCGCGTCGCCATAGCTGAACCGATCAGAACTAATGGGAAGCCAATCATTATTCCAGTAGTAATTGGCTCGCTCAAAACAATTACGCCAAGAATAATTGCAACAGCTGGGTTGATATAAGTTATAACTGTAGTTCTTGTTGGACCAACCTCTTTAATAAGTTCAAAGAGCGCAACGAATGCAATTGCAGAACATAGAACACCAAGTGCAATGACGCTAGTGATTGCGCCAGTAGATACTTCAGTAACTCCTTGAGCCCGCCAAGAATCGTTTAAAACTTCGTAAGCAACGACAGGGAAATAAACTATGCCTGCAACCAGCAGCGACCAGGCAATTACACCAATACTGGCAACATCACTCAGCATCTTGGTAATGATGATTGGCCCGAGTGCGTAGCCAGCTGCCGCAACAAGGCAAAGTGCGATTGCCCAGTAGTTACTGGCGCTGATGTCAAAACCAACCAACATTCCAACGCCAAAGAATCCGACAAAGAGTCCAATAATTCTGCGCGCATCCCATACTGAGTCCAGACCAAGTTGCCGCGAAACCACAGCATTAATCAAGGGCACCATCGCAATTAGCAACCCGGTTAGCGAACTTGAGATCTCTTTCTCGGCAAAACCCAGCGCCCCAAATGGAATGCACATTTCAATTGCTGCAAATGTCAGGATGCCCTTCCAGTGTGTCCGCAGGGATCGAGCATGTCCTTGATGAATTGCTATCGGTAGTAACAACAGGGCGGCAATCATTACTCGGCCAAAAACCACAATGGCGGGGGATAAGTCGGCAACTGCAATACGGATAAATAGATATGGAGTTCCCCAAATTATTCCGAGGGCTATAAACAGCAACCATCCGCGCTTAGACACAATCCCGATTCTAGACATAGGCGTTTTCCCAGTATTCTTAGGGATCATGAGTGAGCAGGTTATTCCAGATCCCAATTTCTATGACGTTCACGCGGTCCAAGAGAAATGGCTGCCCGTTTGGGATGAGTTAGCACCGTTTAGATCTGGCCGAGCCGATGATCCACGACCAAAAAAATACGTTTTAGATATGTTTCCTTATCCTTCTGGCGACTTACATATGGGTCACGCTGAGGCTTATGCATTAGGTGATGTTATCTCGCGCTATTGGGTTCATAAGGGATTCAATGTTATGCACCCAATTGGTTGGGATGCCTTTGGTCTGCCAGCTGAAAATGCCGCAATCAAGCGAAATGAAAGTCCACAGATTTGGACTTATGAAAATATTGCAATTCAAAAAGCGTCGATGCGCCGATACGCCTGCTCATTTGACTGGGATCGCGTCCTTAATACTTGTGATCCAGAGTATTACCACTGGAACCAGTGGTTCTTCTTGCAAATGTATGAACGGGGATTGGCTTACCGAAAAGATTCTGCTGTTAACTGGTGCCCGTCTTGTCAAACAGTTTTAGCAAACGAACAAGTTGTTGGTGGAGCTTGTGAGCGGTGTGATGCATCGGTAACGAAAAAGAAACTTAATCAGTGGTATTTTAAAATTACCGATTACGCTGATCGCTTGCTTGATGACATGAAAGAACTTGAAGGACAGTGGCCTGAAAAAGTTTTATTAATGCAGCGCAATTGGATTGGCCGTTCGCAGGGTGCTGAAGTTAGTTTTGAAATTGAAGGTCGAAGTGAACCAGTTGTTGTTTACACAACTAGACCAGACACTTTGTATGGGGCAACTTTCTTCGTAGTCGCCGTAGATTCGGCATTGGCAGCGGAACTTGCGGCTGGAACTGAAAGTGAATCAAATTTCAAAAAGTATTTAGAGGATGTCAAGGCAACTAGCGATATGGATCGGTTAGCCTCAGATCGTCCGAAAACTGGTGTGTTCTTAAATCGATACGCAATTAATCCAGTAAATGGCGAACGCCTTCAAATATGGGCGAGTGATTACGTGCTTGCGGATTACGGAACTGGTGCGATCATGGCAGTTCCAGCCCATGATCAACGCGACTTAGATTTTGCGAAAACATTTGATTTGCCAATCCGAGTCGTTGTGGCATCTGAAACTGACCCTTCAGTTACTGGCGAAGCAACTGCCGACGATGGACCCCATGTAAATTCTGGTGACCTGGATGGCCTAGGAAAAGCAGAAGCAATCACCAAGATTATTGCTGATTTGCAGGCCAAGAAATTAGGTAAGCCAGCAACTAACTATCGGTTACGTGATTGGTTAATTTCACGCCAGCGTTTTTGGGGCACTCCAATTCCGATTATTCACTGCCCTTCATGTGGGGAAGTTCCAGTACCTATTTCGCAACTTCCGGTGCAGTTGCCTGATGCCACGGGGATGGATCTTTCACCGAAAGGTACTTCACCACTTGGCGCTGCGGATGAGTGGGCAAATGTGCCATGTCCAAATTGCGCGGGTCCAGCTCGCCGAGACGCCGACACCATGGACACCTTTGTGGATTCTTCTTGGTACTACCTGCGCTATTTAAATCCGAAACTAGATTCAGCACCATTTGATCAAGCGGAAGCAAAGAAGTGGTTGCCAGTTGATCAATACGTTGGCGGCGTTACGCACGCAATTTTGCACTTGCTTTACAGTCGCTTTTTTACCAAAGTCATGTTCGACATGGGGATGGTTGACTTTGTTGAACCATTCAAGCGCTTATTGAACCAAGGCATGGTTCAAATGGATGGCTCTGCGATGAGTAAGAGTCGTGGCAACTTAGTAAAACTAAGTGATGAATTAAGCGAAAATGGCGTCGATGCAATTCGCTTAGCGATGGTTTTTTCAGGACCACCAGAAGATGATGTGGATTGGGCTGATGTTTCGCCAAGTGGCGCCAAAAAGTTTCTTGCCCGCGCCTACCGTCTTGCTGGGGATGTAACAAGTGATCCAAGCGTCGATTTAACAACTGGCGATTTAGCATTACGCAAGGCAACGCATAAAGCCGTAAATGACTCCCAGTTGGCTGTTGAGACTTACCGGTTTAACGTAGCTGTGGCTCGCACTATGGAACTTGTTAATGTGACACGCAAAGCAATTGATGCTGGTTGCGGTCCAGCAGATCCCGCAGTGCGAGAAGCAACGCAAGCCGTTGCCATCATGCTTTCGTTGGTTGCTCCGTATACCTCGGAAGAAATGTGGGAACGACTAGGTCATCAGCCACCTATGGCACTTGCGCCGTGGCCCGTTGTTGACCCAGCCCTGCTTGTTGAGGATTCGGTGCAATGCGTGATTCAAGTCAATGGCAAAATCAAAGAGCGGCTTGAGATTTCACCTGGAATCACCGAAGACCAAATGCGTGAGTTAGCCATGAGCCAAGCTTCAGTCATTGCTGCGATTGCTGGGCACACCATCAAGGTTGTTGTCGTGCGAGCACCAAAACTGGTCAACATAGTTCTGGGATAGTTTGCTATGCCTGTTGGAATAGTTACTGACTCCACTGCCTACCTACCCAAATCTGTAGTTGCTGAACTTGGAATCGAAGTCGTCCAGCTTCAAGTAATTAGTGATGGCATCGCATACAACGAAGTCGATGGCATCACAGTGGAGCAAGTTGCGAATGCATTGCGAGCTAAAAAGCCAGTCACGACTTCACGTCCCAATCCCGAACTTTTTGTCGCTGCCTATGAGCGGCTGATTTCAAATGGTGCTGATGCGATAGTTAGCACACATCTTTCCAAGGAGTTGAGTGGAACTTTTGAATCCGCTCGCCTTGCCAGCCATAGCGTTTCATGTCCAGTGGAAGTTATCGACTCTCGTGGCATTGCAATGATGCTTGGCTTTGCAGTCCAGGCTGGGGCAAAGCTAGCTAGGTCCGGCGGCAGTTTTAGCGAGGTCAGCGATTTGGTCAAACGTAAGTGCCTAGGATCATCGATTTTGTTTTATGTGGATTCTCTTGAGTTTCTCGAGCGGGGTGGGCGAATCAACGCAGTGCAGTCTCGAATGGGTTCCGCCATGAATCTAAAGCCGTTATTGCACATGGTAAGCGGCAAAGTCGAGCAACGGGAATTAGTAAGAACTCGAGAGAAGGCACTAAACCGGATGGTAGATCTGGTTTGCGCGGCGGCTCGAATCAAGTCTGAGATTGCAGTGCACCATGTGGAAGCTTCGGCTGCGGCTCATGACTTGGCGCAACTATTGCAACGTCGAACTGGCCAAGTCGATATTTCAGTGTCCGCAGTTGGCGCAGTTGTCGGTACGCACGTTGGGCCGGGTGCGCTCGCCATCGTGGTAAGTCCACAGGTTTAATCTGCCCACAATCTCTTTGGCAGAGGTCTACTTCACGGCAATTAAATCTAATGTGCAAATCATGCAGCCGTTTCGAAAAACTACTAAGCAACTAACCAATTTAGCGGAGCAGCGACTTCGAAAAATTCTGGAAAGTAGAAGCGAAGTTGCCGTGCCCAGTGAACCAGCTCAAATTCTCCTTCAGCCTCCACGAGAAGCCGTTAATCCGTTAACAAAAATTATCGCGATTGCAGTATGCGTGGTTGCATTATTGGTTTGGTTGAATCGGCCAACTACTCTGACAAATCCAGCGGTAAAAAGTCCAGGAATACCAATTGCTCTAACCACTACTATTTCGGATCAAACTCTGACAACTCAAAATTCATTCGATCAAATTGTCATTGACGTGAAAGGTGATGTGGCCTCACCAGGCTTAGTCACTTTAAGCGCAGGCTCTCGGGTAGCTGATGCAATTGCAGCTGCTGGTGGATTAGTAATTAATGCAGACATCAGCACGATCAATTTGGCGGAGCGGTTATCAGATGGCCAAATGATTTACATCGGTAAGGCACTTTCGAGTGGAGTGGGCGCTGATTCCCGGGTTAACTTAAATTCAGCAACAGTTGCGCAATTGGATACGCTGCCTGGGGTTGGTCCGGTAATGGCAGGTCGCATTGTTGCTTGGCGTGATCAAAATCAGAGGTTTCACTCAGTTGAACAATTACAAGAAGTTCCAGGAATTGGATCAAAGGTTTTTGCAAACCTTAAGCCGCTAATCAAAATTTAGGTGGATTTTCGCCTAGCACCATTTGCGGTATCGACTTGGCTAGCTGCCGCTCTCACTATCGGATTACTTGGGCTGAGTAATCCGATTTGGTCGTGGGTTATTTTTAGTGTCGGAATCTTACTGACATTGATTTTACTTCGGCATTTTCAAGCAAAGCTGATTCACCTAAAAACTATCGGCATCTACATTTTGCTCGGATTCATACTCGGGTGCCTCGTTACCTTGTTGCGGCTTTATCCAATTGCTTACGGTCCTATTTCGCAGGCGAGCTCAAGCGGAGCTGTCATAAAAGGAACTGCCACGGTTATATCAGACCCAGTAATTTCAAATCAAAAAGGGAAATTGGATTGGGCTAATCAGGATTTACTTAGAGTGGGCTTGCGAATCGATTCTGCAACGATTCGAGGCGAGAGCTTCAAGCTGAGCACACCGGTTTTGGTACTCGCAACAGATCCTGCATTAATTAAAAGTCTCAAGAATTTAATTCCAGGAAATCAAATCTCTTTTGTTGGCAAGCTATCAACCGCTCCGATTGGCCGAGCATTAGCTGGTTACCTCAAACCTTTAGAACCACCAGTAGTGATTAAAGCTGCGCCTCGATATCAATGGCTGGCAGCGAAATTGCGATCTGGATTGCATAACTCTTTGAAGTTCAGTTCACCCGCTGCCAAGGGTTTAGTGCCTGGCTTAGCGCTAGGGGATAGTTCGGCTATGCCTGCCGAGTTATCACTGCAGATGAAAGCTGCAGGACTGACACATTTAATTGCGGTATCTGGAACTAATGTGACGCTACTTATCATCGTGATACTTGCCTTATTACGCCGGTTAAAAGTGAGTAAAAATCTTCAGTATTTAGTCACTATCGGAGCCCTGCTTGCTTTCGTAGTTTTAGTCCGCCCACAACCCAGCGTGCTTCGCGCAACCGTAATGGGTTTAGTTGCGCTACTTGCCACTTATTCAAGCGCCCGCAAGTCACCCGCTCCAGCACTGAGTGTGGCTGTGATATTTCTAGTTGTGCTTGACCCTTGGCTCTCATTGTCATATGGCTTCGCACTTTCAGTTGCTGCGACTGCAGGCTTAGTGCTTTGGGTAAGTCGTATTCAAAATTTTCTAGATCGGAAATTTCCTAGACGTATCCCACTCTGGTTGATTCAAATCATGGCGGTAACTATCGCAGCGCAATTGGCAGTATTTCCATTGATAGTCGCGCTTGGCTCACCTATTTCATTAAGTTCAATACCTGCCAACATGTTCGCAGTTCCAATCGCTGGGCCCACAATGGTTCTTGGTTTACTGGCAGCGCTAGTTACGCCGATTTCGTCCCAACTGGGATTTGCTATTGCCTGGTGCGCTGGTCTGTTCGCTGAAGTGATTGCGCTGATTGCTCGGGTGAGTGCGAGCTTGCAATGGTTAGTTGTGCCGTGGCCCAGTGGAAAATTTGGAATTATTTTGGCTTTGAGTTTCACAATTTGCGCAGTGCATGCTGGATTGTTCTGGCGAGGAATATCCCTTGCTCAGAAATCCAAGTTCCTATCCATAATTACAGTGGCTGCATTCTTTCTTTGGAATCCACCAACCCTTGACCTAAAAGTTTGGCCACCTGCAAATTGGGTTATGGTTTCCTGCGACGTGGGACAGGGGGATGCCACAGTAATTTCCATTGCGCCGCATGAGGCGGTGGTTATTGAT
Organism: Actinomycetes bacterium; assembly: GCA_037619625.1. Lineage (GTDB taxonomy): Bacteria > Actinomycetota > Actinomycetes > S36-B12 > UBA5976 > UBA5976. The sequence continues at coordinate 2,972 of JASJMK010000084.1, read as the reverse complement.
GTTGGTGGAGATCCAAAAGTAATTAACCGTTGCCTTAGTCGATTGCACATAAAGAAAATCCCAGTCCTGCTGCTGACTCATTTTCATGCCGACCACGTTGCTGGATTAAGTGGCGCGCTGCAAGGAAGGCAAGTTGGCGAAATTCGCATTAGTCCACTAGCTGATCCACTTGAGACGACAAAGTTTGTAATGGATACCTTGCATAAACTTGGGTTATCTGCTGTCGTTATGACTTATCCAGAAACATTCACTGTCAAGGATGTTACCTTCACTTGCATTTGGCCAAAGCGACTGATTCTGGGAGAAGGCAGCGATGCGAATAATGCAAGTGTGGTCTTGGCCGTAAGTAGTCAGGGGATATCGATCTTGCTGACAGGTGACATTGAACCACCGGTACAAGAGGAAATTGCAAAAAACACTCCGCAGCAAAATTTTGATGTAATAAAAGTTGCCCACCATGGTTCGAGATACCAATCAAGTGACTTTGCTAGTTGGGCAAACGCCGAAGTTGCCGTTATTTCAGTTGGTGCGGGAAATGGATATGGTCATCCCGCCCCACAAACTCTCGCGCTTTACGAATTGACGGGAAGCGCGGTATTTCGAACAGACAGTAGTGGTGACGTGGCGATCATTGTGAAAGATTCCAAGATTTGGGTGGCGACCAATCGCTAGTCACACTCTCATGAGATATTAAAACTATGGTAAAAAAGTCGGCCACTGATCAAGCAAATACTGTCTTGGCAGTTGGCAAGGAATCGATTTTAGTGCAGCGCGTAATTGAAGGTGTTATGACTTCTGCGCGCAAAGCAGATCCAGCAGCAGTACGCCAGGACATTGTGGCAAGTAGTGATTCTGCGGCCGGGGAACTGGCCAATGCTTTGTCCCCATCGCTGTTCGGTGAGCTTACCGTAATTGTCGTGCAGGGTATCGATTCAGCAACTGATGATGTCGGCGCTATCTTGCTAACGGCAATTTCGGAATTACCTGAACACGTTCGACTAGTTATTACTCATCCGGGTGGCATTAAAGGCAAGAAGTTACTAGACACAATTAGAAAAGCAGATGTTCTGGAAGCTACTTGCGGTGAATTAAAGGCCAAAGAATTAGAAGTTGCACTAATTGCAGAATTTCGTAGACATAATCGCAAAGCAACTGCCGGTGCGATTAGCGCGCTACAGGCTTCAATTGGCTCAGGCTTAGGCGAGTTATTGGCCGCAGTTTCCCAGCTGTGTGCAGACACCCAGGGTGATGTCATTGATGAAGTAGAGGTTTCGCAGTATTACGCAGGTGTTGTTGGTGTCATGGGTTGGGATTTAAGTGACGCTATGTGGAATGCACAACCTGTTGAGTTACTAGAAAAATTTCGTTGGGCGATGACTAATGATTCAAGCGCTGCAGTACCAGCAGTGTCTGCAATCAGCAGTGGCTTACGATCGTTAATCAAATACGCGAGCGCACCTGCGAACATGAGTGAAAATGAATTAGCACCGTTAGTTGGAGTGCCACCCTGGAAACTGCGTTTCTTACGCGCCCAAAAAGCGAAATGGCATCCAGATCAACTCGCCGCCGCCGCTCGACTTCTGGCACTTGCTGATAGGTCAAGCAAAGGAACGGTTTATGACGTTGCAATTCCTGGCGGTAGGTCGCTGGAAAGTTCGCAAACTTTGTATCACATGGAAAAAGAATTCATGGCGATCCGAGCGCCGAAAGCGTAAGAGAGCAGCTAAAAAAGTTAATAAAAAAACCGCCCGAAGGCGGTTTTTTAAAAGTTTAATTACTTCTTAACAACTGTCGAAGCAAGCGCTGACTTACGGTTAGCAGCCTGGTTCTTGTGGATTACACCCTTTGAGGCTGCCTTATCCAATGCGCGGCTGGCATCTTGAAGTGCTGAGGCAGTTGCTGCTTCATCACCAGTTGCTAGCGCCTCGCGGAAACGACGAACCTTGGTCTTTAGCGCACTACGAACTGCTTTATTACGTTCTTGGGCAGCTGCGTTCTGCAAAATACGCTTCTTCTGCGACTTGATATTGGCCACTTTTTGCCTCTTCGGTTAATGGTGTTTGAGCCCCTAGCGTACCTGCGAAGTGCCCGAATGCTCAAATTGCGCCGAAGTGTGGGATTATGAGCGAATGTCGAAGGCTATTAATCCACCCAAGCCAGGCGCGACAGATCCCAAAATTATTAGAAATTTCTGCATTATTGCCCACATTGACCATGGCAAATCAACCTTGGCTGATCGCATGCTGCAGATCACAGAAATCGTTGACCCCCGGCACATGCGCGCCCAGTACTTGGACCGCATGGATATTGAGCGCGAGCGTGGCATCACGATCAAGAGCCAAGCAGTTCGCTTGCCTTTCGTTGCGGATGACAACGAAACTTATGTTTTGAATTTAATTGACACCCCTGGTCACGTGGATTTCACTTACGAAGTAAGTCGGAGCTTAGCTGCCTGTGAAGGTGCGGTTTTATTGGTTGACGCAGCTCAAGGTATTGAGGCGCAAACTCTGGCAAATCTTTATTTAGCTCTAGAAAACAATCTCACGATTATTCCTGTGCTTAACAAAATTGATCTTCCTGCGGCGCAGCCAGAAAAGTATGCTGCAGAACTTGCGCACATAATTGGTTGCGACCCAGAAACTGTACTTAAAGTCAGCGCAAAGACCGGTGCTGGCGTTGAAGTGTTACTAAATGAAATAGTGCGGCAAATACCAGCACCCGTTGGTGATCCGCAAGCGCCAGCTCGCGCATTAATTTTTGACTCGGTTTACGATACTTATCGCGGCGTAGTCACTTATGTTCGTGTTATCGATGGCAGAATTCCACATCGTGATCGCATCAAGATGATGAGTACTGCCGAAACTCACGAAACTCTAGAAGTTGGAGTGATCTCGCCTGACCCACTTGCTTCATCTGCCATAGGTGTTGGCGAAGTGGGTTACTTGATCACTGGTGTTAAAGATGTGCGCCAG
>JASJMK010000083.1:0-2579 GCA_037619625.1 Actinomycetes bacterium | reverse complement strand
GGATAAACCTGCAATCATAATTTCGCCAGTTGAATTGCGTGTTGCTGATGCTGGCCAGATTTGCGGATTAAGTTGCCCAGACATAATTACATTCTCTCGGGTGCACTTACACCCAGCAAGTCCAAGCCATTGAATATGACTTGACGGGTAGCGCCACACAACCAAAGTCGGGAAATGTTAAGTGCAGTAACGGGTTCATCGCCTTGCGGCAAAACCCGACAAGAGGCATAAAACGAGTGATAACTCGTGGCGACTTCTTCGATATACCTTGCTATTCGGTGTGGTTCACGAAGTTCTGCGGCGCTGGCAACTACGCGCGGGTAGTCCGCAAGTAAACCGAGCAGTGCGCCTTCGCGGGCATCAGTTAGTTGTGAAGGATCGAATGTTTTTGGATCCCAATCTGAAGTTGCTGCAGGTATCAGGCCAAGCTCAGCAGCATTACGAATTACCGAAGCAATTCGGGCATGGGCATACTGCACGTAATAAACCGGGTTGTCATTTGTACTTGATACCAACAAATCCAAATCTAAAACAAGTGGTGATTCGACGGGGTAACGAATAAGGGAATAACGGGCCGCATCAACGCCAACTTCATCAACCAAATCTTCCAGAGTGATGATGTTTCCGGCTCGCTTTGATAGCCGGACCTCTTCACCGTTTTTTAGCATCTTGACCATCTGGCCAATCAAGATTTGAATATTTTCATCGGGGTTATCACCGGCGCAAGCTGCAACTGCTCGCAAGCGATTCACATATCCATGATGATCAGCGCCAAGTAAGTAGATACACAAGTCAAAGCCGCGATTACGTTTGTCCACATAATAAGCAGTGTCGGAGGCAAAGTAAGTTAATGCGCCATCTGCTTTAACGAGAACTCGATCTTTGTCGTCATCAAAGTCACTGGTTCGAAGCCAAGTCGCACCGCCCTCAATAAACATGTGACCTTGGGATTTAAGTTTTTCAAACCCGCGCTCTACGGCGCCTGAAGTGTGAAGCGACTTTTCCGAAGCCCAAACATCAAAGTGGGTATTGAAATTGTCAAGGACTCGTTTTTGATCTGCTAACTGCAATGCGTAAGCCGCATCTCGAAACGCATCAGTTCGTGCGGGTTCTGGCAGATTTATAATTTCTGGATTTCGCGATACTACTTGTTCTGCTAATTCCGGAATGTAGGCACCGTGATAACCATCTTCAGCAATAGGTTCTCCGATTGCTGCGCTCTTTACTGAAGCCCCAAACTTATCCATTTGAACACCTAAGTCGTTAACATAAAACTCTCGCGATGACTTTGCGCCTTCAGCTTCTAATACTCGAGCAATCGCATCGCCAACTGCAGCCCACCTGGTGTGTCCTAGGTGAAGTGGTCCAGTTGGATTCGCTGAAATAAATTCCACATTAATTTTTTTGCCAGCAAGCTTGGTGCCTCGACCAAATGCATTGCCTTTAGCAATGATGTCTAGGGCTAACTCACCTTGACTAGCGGCTGAAAGTCGAAGATTAATAAATCCAGGTCCTGCAATATCAACTCCATCAACGCCTGGAAGTTGCGCTAGAAATGGTTGCAAAATTTCAGCAGCAGCGCGTGGATTAAGGCCCGCTTTTTTACCTAATTGCATCGCAATGTTTGTTGCCCAGTCGCCATGATCTAAATTTTTTGGCCGCTCTACAACAATTTCAGCAGGGATATCTGACTGCGAAAGCGTCAGTTGACCAGTTGAGATGGCAGCCATAACTGCGGATCGAATGTGATCGGCTAGTTCCTGCGGGGTCATACCTAGTAAGAATAGCGAAACCCTTGCAAAATAAGGAAATCCCCTCGCCTAAGCACGCTCAAGACTTATTAATTGCCTGGCTTACAACAGTCACTGAGTTTTCTCGGTGGGCAGCTTGTTGCGCAATGGACTTTTCCACATCGCGAGCCACTAGCGCTGCAATCATGGAGCGGTGTTCGGTGTTCATGTGTGCCAAATTTGCGGGAGTTGCGAAGTAAACACCGCGATAAGCATCAGTTGCATCCCACTGATTGCGAATCATTCGAACTAGCCGAGGCATGTTGCTCGCTTCAAAAATTGCAAAATGAAAGCGCCGATTGGCTGCAGTCACGGCAGTAACGTTGCCTGTCTTAGCTGCCGCCTCAACGTCCACCAAAATATCTTCTAAATATTCGATGTCTTCATTAGTCAACAATGGCACCCCGACTCGCAGCGCTTCGTCTTCCAGGATTGAGCGGATTCGATAAACCTCGACCAAGTCGGCAACACTCAAGTCGGCCACAAAATAGCCGCGATGCGGATGATAGATAACTTGCCCTTCGCCTTCGAGAACTTTTAGGGCCTCTCGTAGTGGCACCCGGCTAACACCAAGACTTGCCGCGAGCGCATCCTGAATCACTTGCTGCCCAGGACTTAGTTTCCCGGCAGCAATTTGCAGGCGTAGCTCTCGAAGCACTCCTTCTTGCGCCGTTACTAATTCACTCATTCTTCATCCAAGCTTGGTGGGGCTACATCGTAACGAACTGGAGTTTTGGAAAACGTAATTGGATTTGCAATTTGGCGACGCAATTCCCCATCTTGCTCAAT
>JASJMK010000082.1:0-10298 GCA_037619625.1 Actinomycetes bacterium | reverse complement strand
GCCAAAGTGGTGGCGAGTGCCTGAAAGCGACTTGCGATCTGCTGATCGCGAGATGTTCGAGCAGCTTGCAGCTCTAGAAGCAGGTACAACTCAGCATGAAACAATTCGTGCTGCGTTAATTGAGCGCCACTTGCCGCTTGTGGTATTTATGGCGCGAAAATTTGCAGACCGCGGTGAGCCCCTTGATGATTTGATCCAAGTTGGAACCATAGGCCTGATCAAGGCCATTGATAGATTTGAAATAGCAAGAGGATTTGAATTCTCAACTTTTGCCACCCCGACAATTGTTGGTGAGATAAAGCGACATTTCCGCGATAAAACTTGGGCTGTTCGAGTTCCGCGGAGATTACAAGAACTTGGCGCTGCAGTTAATAAAGCGAACACTGAACTTTCGCAAAAATTAGATCGCTCCCCTACGACTAAAGAGATTGCTAAGCACCTGGGTGTCACAGTGGATGAAATCGCTGAGGCCCTTGAAGCAAATTCGGCTTACTCAACTATCAGTTTGGATGCTGGATCAGACGATGCACCGACCATTGGAGATTCAGTTGGCTCACTTGATGAAGCCCTTGAAGGCGTGGAGTACCGCGAATCCCTCAAGCCACTTCTGGAGAAACTTGACGATCGAGAAAAGCGAATTCTGCAGCTACGTTTTTTCGAAAATTTAAGTCAATCTCAAATCGCAACTGAACTGGGAATATCACAAATGCATGTTTCTAGAATTCTAAATAAAGTTTTAATTCACCTTCGTGAGGGCTTGCTCGAAAACTAAGGTTTTGCCGGGGTGCGAATCAATGCAATAAAACCCGCAACACCAAAAGCACCCACTATTAACCCAATAACTTTATAGATTGTTTCGGTGCCACTAACTAAGGTGTAGCCAGAAATAATAATGAATACTTGCACAATGTAAAAAGGGGTTCGTGCCCAATCTTGGTTCTTGGAAATACCCCATGTAGTTGCAGCAATTGAGAGTGCAAAAAATGAATAAATTAAAAACTGAACTAAGGGTGAGCCAACTGTGCTGTGTCCAAGCGTTCCACTGATGACTATTGTGAGACCGTAACTGAAAATGCCAGTCGCCTGAATTGCACCTAAGGTCAAAACTGATTTCTGCACCTCTCTACCGTATCGGTACCTGCATAGGTCGCCGCTAGGCTTTAGGGATGCGGACACTTTTAGTGGTGAATACCTTTGCCACAACAACCGACGCTGCAATCCGCGAAAAGGTGTCCAATACTCTTTCTGGCACATTGGACTTGACTGTTGTCCACACGGAATCTCGAAACGATGCAACTCGAATAGCTAAAACTGCTCATACCCAGGGCTACGAGTTAGTGATTGGCCTAGGCGGGGATGGCACTTTAAATGAATTAGCAAATGGCTTGCTAGCTAACGGCCCCAACCCGCAGGGTCCAATTTTGGCAGCGATTCCTGGCGGCAATGCAAATGTTTTCGCACGCAATATGGGATTTGCAAATGATCCGATTGCTGCTACCAACCAGTTGTTAGCAGCCGTTGAAAATGAAAGCTTTAAAACAATTGGTGTTGGGAAAGTATCCACCGCTAACCTCTCGCGCTGGTTTCTATTTAATTCTGGAATGGGTTTAGATGCAGCGGTACTGGCAAGTATGGAAACCCGTCGAGAATCTGGAAAACTTGCCAGTGACGCTTCATACGCAGTTCTTGCCATTCGAGAGTTGTTTGCACGCACTGACCGGAAAAAGCCAGCGCTAAGTTTGGTATGCGAAACCGGGGAAATTTATTCAGATGCTCATTTTGCACTGATCATAAATTTGGCACCGTGGGCATACCTAGGTAAAAACGCGCTGAATCCAATGCCGGGAGCAAGTCACGAGACAGCCCTCGACGTTTATGCGCCGACGACTCTTTCAGTTCCAGCAGTTTTTCGCTTGGTGCGGCGAGCAATGAACGGCGTTTCTGCCCTGGGAGACAAGCGCGTAATTGCGCTGCAAGACCAGAAATGCATTCGTCTCAAGGCAGATCGCCCACTTTGGATTCAAGTTGACGGTGACGTTATCGCCCAAGCGAGTGAACTAAGCGCGGAGCACATTCCAAATGCCCTGCGCGTACTTGCTTAAGTGAGCACGTACTATCTGCGCTCCGGCTTTCCTAAATAAGCGTATTTTCCAAGAATGTGACTGCGCTCTCAGCAAAAACTGCAAGTAAATGTGGCTAAACCCTTGTGAAAACAGTCACGAAGTGGCAAACTAGGGGTATCAGATTGGTTACAACGCGAGTTGCAAACCCCTAAATCTGGCGAAATTGACCGTTTATCCGCATCTAACCGTTGGAGGCTCGCGTGGACTGGCGCCATGAGGCAGCCTGCCGTGACGAAGATCCCGAACTCTTCTTCCCTATTGGCAACACAGGCCCTGCAATTTTACAAATCGAGGAAGCTAAGGCTGTTTGCCGACGCTGTAAAGTCATCGAACCATGCCTGAAATGGGCACTGGAAACTGGACAAGATTCCGGCGTCTGGGGTGGGGCTAGTGAAGATGAGCGACGTGCTATCAAGCGTCGCGCGCAGCGAGCCCGTGCTCGTGGTTTAGAACCAGTTCCGCATGTTTTTGAAACTGACGCACCTGTCGTTTAACGCAATTTAAATTCAATTTCTAGGCGGGTGTGCGCATTCGCTAAATAAGTCCATGGGTTAGCGTTGAGGTATGGCTGATGTGCGCGCGGATATGGTTGCTAACGTGATGGAAATCTATGTCACAGAAGGCGGCCACATTAACATTGGTGACACCATAGTGTTACTGGAATCAATGAAAATGGAGATTCCCGTTATTGCTGAGGAATCTGGCGAAGTGACGCGAATTGCAGTGAGTGTTGGGGATGTTGTGCAAGAAGGCGACTTACTAATTTCTATTGCTAGTTAGCGGCTACAGGTAAGTTACCCAAGACTCTTTAATAGTTTTCGAGCATAAAAAAAGTCTGGCGAACCAGACTTTTTTTGACAAATTGGCTTAAGCGTTTGGACGGTTGCCGTGGTTTGCCTTGTTCTTCTTACGATCACGCTTTTTGCGGCCACGCTTGCTCATGAGGAGCTCCTTAAAATTTAGCTTAGGGAATAAGAATACGGGCTAAAGGTTATCCGAGGAAATTAGCACCCTTAACGGCGTAATTTTGGCTATTTCGAACTAAATCGACAGCTGCTTGATCGTTAAATCTGCTGAATTATTTCGAACATTACCCACTGCTGGGCTAACTTCCCAGTGTTGAATTTGGGCTACCTGCGTGCTTGACTCCAAGATTTGAGCAAGTGGCTGGTTTTGGGCGCTGAGCCAGACTTGCATTAATTCAGGGGCTACCAGCACTGGCATTCGATCATGTACCTCGGAAAATTCTGGTTTTGCAGGTTGTGTCAAAATCGAAACTGTCCAAAGAACATTTCCCGTTGGGTCGTTCCAGGATTCATAAATTCCAGCAAAGCCAATTAACGAATCGTCTACCGCACTGAAGTAATGTGGGCGTTTTTTCCCCGCTAAATTTTGCCACTCGTACCAACCATCTGCTGGGACTATGCACCGGCGATGATTCAAAGCAGATCTAAACGACGGTTTTTCCGCAACTGTTTCGCTTCGGGCATTGATCATGCGAGATCCAATGGCAGGATCTTTTGCCCAAGACGGGACAAGTCCCCAACTAAAATTTGCCATAACAATTTGGTCTGACGTAGCCAGAATGGCAGGAATCTTATGAGTTGGTGCCACATTGAAGTTTGGTTTTATGGAACTTAGCGCGTTTAGTGAACTTGGCGCGTTTAGTGAACTTGGCACAATTGGCGAACTCAAGTCCGAAAGGCTCTCATCTTTAACAGCAAGGGCGTTGACGTTAAATTGCGCTGCAATGAGTTTCGGGTCAGTTTTAAGCGTGAATCTTCCGCACATATTGAACTATTGTGCCAGCCGTTAGGCTAAGCGATGTGCCAGATTTATGGAATGCCCCAACGCGAACTGCGCCACTAGCCGCGCTCGTGCGTATTCCTGGGTCCAAATCCTTAACAAACAGGTGGCTCATTATGGCCGCCTTAGCTAACGGCGAATCCCGAATTAATCATCCTCTTCAGGCCCGTGACACCTTACTCATGGTGCAAGCACTTTGCGCCTTGGGCAGTTCAGTTGAAATCCAAGCCGACGCTTTTATTGTGAATTCAGGAACTACTGCTTCGCCTACCGAAGTCGATTGTGGGCTAGCAGGAACCGTGATGCGCTTTGTGCCACCAATTGCTGCGCTTTGCTCAGCTGAGGTTCGTTTTGATGGGGATCCGCACGCACGGATTCGTCCGATGAATCAAATAATTCAAGCGCTGCGAGATTTAGATGTGGAAGTGCGAGATGAAGCACGAGGCACATTGCCATTCATTGTTGCTGGCAAAGGTTTTGTTCCTGGCGGCACTGTTGTAATTGATGCATCGGCTTCCTCGCAATTTGTAAGTGCACTGCTGCTTGCCGGTTGTCGTTACGATGCTGGTCTAACGATTATTCACTCTGGTCAGGCGCTCCCATCATTGCCACACATTGATATGTCTGTTGAAGTGCTGCGCGAACTCGGTATCAGAGTTGATGTTGAAGTAAAAGATCAAATGCAGGCAAAGTGGACCGTACATCCAGGAACCCCAGCAGCCTTTAACGTTACTGTCGAGCCAGACCTGTCCAATGCTGCGCCATTTCTTGCTGCCGCATTAGTTTGTGGTGGCTCAGTTACGATTCCCGATTGGCCAGAACTTACTAACCAACCTGGCGATTTTTTGCGGGAACTTTTACCTCGGCTTGGTGGCGCCGTTACTCGCGAGGGTTCGCAACTTTGTGTCACTGGAACTGGCGAAATACAAGGTATCGATGTTGACCTACATGAAGTCGGTGAACTTACTCCAGTAATTGCTGCGTTATGTGCCTTGGCGCAAAGTCCTTCAACTCTGCGCGGCATTGCACATTTGCGCGGTCATGAGACTGATCGACTCGCAGCTCTCGCTACAGAAATTAATAAGCTGGGTGGACAAGTTACGGAAACTGCCGACGGCCTAGAAATTGTGCCAATCAAACTTCACGGTGGCACATTTGCAACTTATTCTGATCACCGAATGGCCATGGCAGGTTCAGTATTAGGTCTTGCTGTACCCGGCATCATGATTGAAGATATTGCAACGACCAGCAAAACCTTGCCTGATTTTGCAAACATGTGGCATGACTTGGTAACTGCATGAGTGCGTACGACGAAGATTCAATTTCGAAACGACCGACTCGGGGAAATACTCGAAGGCGCACTAAAGACCGGCCTGATTTTTCCAAAGCATTAACTGGACAAGTAATAGGTGTCGATCGAGGTCGCATCACTTGCGTCGTACCTGAAGGCGCCTTGCATGATGACCAAGTTGAAGTAATAACTGTTAAAGCTCGAGAACTTGGACGAAAAGGTGTGGTAATCGGCGATCGCGTCCGGTTAGTTGGGGATCTTTCCGGAACAGTCGACACATTGGCGCGTTTGGTTGAAATTATTGATCGAGAAACAGTGCTAACTCGTACCGCCGATGATAGCGATCCTGTGGAACGAATCATCGTTGCTAATGCGGACCAAATGGCGATTGTAACTGCGGCCGCAAATCCAGAGCCGAGAGTTGGACTCATCGATCGTTCACTTGTGGCAGCTTACGAAGCTGGCTTAGCACCACTTTTGATTATTACTAAAGTTGATTTAGGTTCTGCGCAAGATTTGCTGGATAACTACGCAGGCATGGATTTAAGACACATACTTGTTAACCAAGTAACCGGTGAAGGTATCTCGGAAGTTCGCGCAGCACTTTCTGCGCGAACCACAGTATTTCTCGGACATTCGGGAGTGGGAAAATCCACACTAGTAAATTCGCTGGTGCCAGATGCCCTGCGCACTACGGGTGAAGTTAATGAGGTAACTGGTCGGGGTAAGCACACTTCAACTTCGGCTCGCGCAATTCCCCTACCAAATGATTCAGGCTGGGTAATTGATACTCCGGGATTACGTTCATTTGGATTAGCTCATGTTAAACCCGAAGACATAATTGAATCCTTTCCCGAGTTAGTCGAAGGCGCGGTGGAATGTCCGCGGGCCTGTACGCACGTTAATGCTGCTGGGCAAGCTCCACCAGATTGCGCACTGGACCGCTGGGTCAGTGATGGTAATGCTGGCGATGCGGGATTAAATCGGCTAACTTCGCTGCGCCGGCTCTTGCTCGCACTGCAGAGCCCATCAAGCTAACTTAAAAATTCTTACCCAATTTTTACTCTGCCTTACAAGCCAGTAACGTGAACTTATGAATCCTGACCTTGAGCTCGCCCTCAAAATGGCGAAGTCCGCAGATGTCTTGGCGATGTCAAAGTTTCGGGCCCTGGATTTGAGTGTTGAGACAAAACCAGACTTCACTCCAGTTACTGAAGTTGACCGCGCAATTGAGACTGCGATTCGCGAAACTTTGGCGGAACAACGGCCCACGGACGGTGTAATCGGGGAAGAATTTCCCAATACAAATATCCAAGCAGAGCGGGTGTGGATAATTGATCCAATTGATGCCACCAAGAATTACATTCGCGGAGTGCCAGTTTGGGGAACTTTAATTGCCCTCGCAGTTGCTGGTGAACCAGTCGTAGGAGTCGTCTCCGCACCTGCAATGGGTCGACTTTGGTGGTCAAGTCCGCAAGATGGCGCTTTCACAAAAGACGTTGATGGTTCAATTCGAGCAATAAATGTTTCCGGCGTAAAGTCACTGGCCGATGCTTCATTTTCATTCTCAGATTTTGTTGGCTGGGAAGTATTCAAAAGCGGTGCTCTGCAAGAGTTAACTTCTGCAGTGTGGCGAACTCGGGGATACGGAGATTTTTGGTCACACTTATTAGTTGCTGAAGGCGCAGTTGATATTGCGATCGAACCTGAATTGCAAACATATGACATGGCGGCTTTTATCGCGATAGTGCAGGGCGCTGGCGGAAAAGTTACTGGCGCAAAAGGGCAAAGTGCGATGGAAGCTGGGCAAGCAATTTCTACTAACTCGATACTGCATTCTGAAGTACTTAATTTTTTAACTTAAATCTTTCTAGAAATTCGAACTGGCATTCCCCCGACTGGGCGAAGTGTCACGGAAGCATCGACTGGAACCTGCGAATTGTGGATAGCTTCTATGTTCCAATGCTGCGCGAGCTGGGCAAGAATCATGGATCCTTCAAGAATCGCCATGTCTCGGCCAATACATAACCTGGCGCCTGCGCCAAATGGAATATAACCAAGTTGGGGAGTGCCAGTTTCAAATCGCTCTGGTAAAAATTGAAGTGGCTGCTCCCACGCCTTTTGATTTCGATGCACTAACCATGGGCTAACAATCACCAGCGAGTTAGCTGGGATGGTAAAGCCTTCAACTGTGAACTCACTTAGTGTGCGCCGAGTAATTACCCAAGCTGGTGGATAAAGACGTAGCGCTTCAGTAAGTACTAAATTCGCACGTTCTGGACGCTCCTGAAGTTTTTTCATTTCTGTTGGATTTGTGACCAGCAAATACCAAGCCCAAGTTAAAGCGCTTGCCACTGTTTCATGACCAGCAACAATAAAAGTGACAATTTCATCGCGGATTTGCTGCTTTGAAAGTGGTGTTTCCAAATCAGGATCTAACAGCACATCAAGCATGTCCCTAATGGGCGCAGTAGCGGGCAATTGATTTGCCGCTCGGGCCGCAATTATTAATGTGACAGCGTTATCTAATTTCTTAATTGCGCGTTTCATCTTTAAATTTGCTGGGGTCGGAACCAAAAGTGGAAGTGCCAATGGATTTCTAGCCCTTGCTACCACTCCATGCAGCGCAGTTAAAGTAGCGGCCGTTATTTCATCCACTTCACTTTCAATGTCAACACCAAATAACGCGCCACAAGTTATCTCCAGTGCCAAAGACATCATGGCTTGATCCATGTCGATGATTGTTGGACCAGCTGCAGTGGCCTCCTGCCAATGAATTTCTAACTTAGCTAAACCCAATTCCACGTGATGCTGGGAAAGTGAAATCATTTCTTGGTGAAACGCTGGTTGCAACATGCGCCGGCGTGGTCGCCAAGCTTGAGTATCTGCTGTCAGCAGACCATCTCCAGTTACTAATGCAAGATTGTTGTATTGCAGCGTCTTTTTTGAAGTCTCTTTATGTTGATTAACTAAAATTTCCCGGGCACCAGCTGGCGAACTTATTAAATATGTGGCTGGTTTTGGAACTGGAAACTGAACCACGTCACCATGTTCTTGCCAAACATCTTCCAGGTAAGTCAGCGGGTCTTTGACAATTGCCCGCAGGTTTTTCAGCATCGTCCCACCAACAGGACCAGGCGCTGTTACTGGCGTATTCCACCCGTAACGTTTTGGAATCTTCTTGCTGGTCATCTAATTAGTGGCCAACGATTTGTTGGTATTACTTTGAAGTGGCAAAAGCCCAAGAACTAAAGCACTGCCTAGCAAAATTGCGGCTGCTCCAATTAAGTCCGTTGCGGTAACTTTCTCGCCGAGAAATGCTGCTCCCACAATTACTGCCACTACTGGAACCATGAATTCGGTAGTAAGTGCTTTTGTTGCCCCAATTTCAGCGACTAACCGGAAATAAAGAATGTAGGCAAGTGAACTTGCTGTTGCTGCTAGCAAGAAAAGCCAGCCAAATGCTGACAAAGTTGGCGTCTTAACGATTGGCACGAGAAACATAAATGGTAAAAGATAAAGTCCGCCGAATGTGAAGGTGCCAATCGTTTGCTCCCAAGCTCCGATGTGCTGCGCTTTAACTTTTGAGTAATTGCCGCCGAGAGCAAAACCAAAAGATGCGATAGTTGATCCGAGGAATCCCAGTAGAAAGTCTCGATTCATTTCCTGCGATGACAATCCGATGAGGATAACAACACCGCCAAAGCCAATCCACAGTCCCAGAATCATAAGTGGCGTATGTTTTACTTTGCCCCAAACCGTTTCTATCAACGCGCTGTATAGCGGAATCGTCGTGACCAAAATTGCCGTTAGCGCTGTGCCCAGTTTTGATAGTGCAAAAGTCATGCCACCCAGGTTCATTGCAACCGATGTCGCGCCCAGAATCGCATAGTGTTTCGTATCTGTTTGCTGATAATTCAGGGCGACCTTCATTACCTTCGCCAGTACTAAAAGCACTAAGACAGCAGCAAATGCCCGAAAGCTTACGCCGCCGACCCAACCAAAAGTCTCAACAACTTTGGTTAGCCAGACAAAGGATAAACCCCAAAACATGAAAGTCCAGAAGTACATGTTTAGCTGTCGTGGCGTCACACAAATACTCTAGTGGGCTGATTCGAGATCGGAGTTAATGGCGCGAATAGAGACCTTAGCGTGAACCTAAGGTCTCTATTGCCGAGATCATCATGTCCCAAAACTTTTCAACATCGAGTTCCATTGCTACCTCGACATTTGCCTGCTGACCAGTGTTCCCATGCAAGTCAACAACTGTTGCGCCTCGAGTCAATGTCCCTGTGACTTCCACTGCCACTGGAGCGGATACTAACTTTGCCACCGATGCATCAATAATTATTGCAAGTGCTACCGGATCGTGAACTGGTGGATCTGGCATTGCAAAGACATCACGATAAGTCTCCGCAAAGAAATCTAAGAGCTTCACAATGGTGTGTGCTAATTCAGTGTTTAAATCTGAAATTCGCGCTAGAACTTGTGGAGTTGCTAGGGCTTGGTGCGTGATGTTCAATCCTGACATTATTAACGGCAAACCACTTCGCAAAACTATATCGGCAGCTTCCGGATCAGCCCAAATATTAAATTCTGCGTACGGTGTCCAATTACCACGCTCGGTACTGCCACCCATAAACGAAATATGTTCAATCCGATCATGAAGTTCAGGATGTGCCCGCAAGAACATTGCGATATTTGTAAGTGGCCCAGTTGGTATTAGCGTGACTTTGCGATCACATTCTGTGACTAACTTTGCAATCAGTTCAACCGCAGACAGCTCACTTAATTCAAATGTTGGCTCCGGAAGTTGCGCCCCATCAAGTGCACTGACGCCATGAATAGTTGGCGCAGCACTCGCCCTACCAGCGATTGGAACTGCTGCACCTTTAGCAATTGGCACCACAATGTTGGCAAGTGCGCAAATTCGCTGCGCATTGTAAGTAACTTTTTCAAGTGCACCATTTCCCGAAACGGTTGTAATTCCAAGCAACTCAATGGACGGATGAGCTGCTGCCAGAAGAATAGCCATGGCATCGTCGTGCCCCGGGTCACAATCCAAAATGATTGGCGTA
>JASJMK010000081.1:0-12045 GCA_037619625.1 Actinomycetes bacterium | reverse complement strand
ATAATTGCCTCAGCGAGAGACACCGCAGCTGAATCAAAGGCAACATATTGATTTGCGCCATCGGTTACTACTATTTGATTTTCCCCAGAATGCTCGACCATAACTAGTGCCGTGCTGGTTGCGCTAGTTACCTTTGCAATTGCAGAAACGTCCACTCTGCTTTCTTGCAAGGCTGCCAAACACATTTCTCCTGGAGAATCCTGTCCAACTGCGCCATGCATTGTGACCTGGCCGCCCATGCGAGCCGCGGCCACCGCTTGATTCGCGCCTTTGCCGCCCGGAAACCAGAGTGGCTCGGAACTTCTGACAGTTTCCCCGCGACTTGGCAGTTTCGGCATTTGCACAACTAGATCGGCGTTGATGCTTCCAATAACTGCAATCCGTGGCGCCATAGGAAGATCCTAAAGGTGCGGAATTTCAAGTTGTGCTTGGCCGTTAATTTTCGGTTAATTTCAAAAAATAGCGGATTGAGATGGTTTCACTAAATTTAAGTTGAGGTAAACTTAAGGGACTTAACGAAACGAGCCCTCATGTTTACAAATCGCTGCAAAGCGCCAAACCTGGGTTCGTGGCAACCAAAAGTACTAATTTCTCTCATTTCTGCCACTTTGGTCTTTTCTGGCCTCGGGATTTCACCTGCGAGTGCAACTGATCCGATTCCAGCAGATGGTTCGTGGCAAGAGTTGGCCGAGCAGGCTGAGGCTCCTCTAGCAGAGCTCAATTCGGCAGTTGCGGATGGCTCTCTGCAAATCAGTGTTATTCGGGACATAGATGGTGAGCCCAGCTTTTCCTCGATTCAACTGAATTCAAAAGTAGAACTGAGCGCTGCACTTAAAAAGCTAGATGCGGATCCGAGTGTGGTGGCAGTTGATGAGGTTCAGAAAGTAAATGCATTTGTAGACCCTCTCTACCTGAGTTCACAATGGGGGCTAACGGCGATAAATGCTAGCTCGATCAATCTCGCAACTGCTGGGGCTGGGATAAAAGTTGCTGTAATTGATACTGGAGTTGACGCCAGCAATCCTGACTTGAATAGTGGCCAAGTACTTGATGGAATTGAATACCTCACAACTACTACATATGATGCCTGCGGAAGTGGGACAGGTAATGGAAAAAGTGATCTCAATGGTCATGGAACCCACGTCGCAGGAATAATCTCCGGTAGCGGCGTTGGCATTCGAGGCGTAACTCCTGCGGTAACAATTCTCCCCGTCAGGGTACTTGATCAATTTGGTAGCGGAAACAGCACGGATGTGGCCTGTGGAATTAAGTGGGCAACTGACAACGGCGCAAAGGTAATCAACATGTCATTGGGTGGCACGGTGCAGAGCGCTAGCGTAACCGCTGCAGTGGCTTACGCAATTTCAAACAATGTAACGGTCGTTGCCGCATCTGGTAACAACGCTGCAACTATAAATTCTACAAACTATCCAGCTGGTGATATAGGAGTTATCGGCGTAGGAGCAACAAACCTTGATGGCACTTGGGCAAGTTTTTCTACATTTGGGTCTTTCGTTGACGTATCGGCTCCAGGAGTTGGAATTGTTTCAACGTGCTCTGCTCCTGATGTCTCGTCTGGAAGCGACAGGACAGCCTGTAGGACGGATGATATCTATGGCAGTAACTATCAGTCCCTTAGTGGCACGTCCATGGCATCGCCACATGTTGCTGCGGTAGCTGCGATTGTTCTTTCACAATATCCGACCCTAACTCCAGCACAGGTCCAGGAAATTTTGGAGGCGACTTCAGGATTAGGAAACGGTATACGCATTGATGACAAACTTGGATTTGGCGTAGTTAACGCAGCTGCAGTCATGCCAGGCGGAAGTACTCGCGCTCAAGACATAGCAACTGCTGCTGAAACTGAACGGCTCGCGCAAATTGAGCGGGAACGTATCGCAGCTGCGGCTGCCGCAGCTGCAGCTGCCGCAGCTGCGGCCGCAGCAGCTCCTGCGCCTGTTGCTGCCGCTCCTGTTGCTGCCGCACCTGTCGCAGTCGAGGTAATCCGTATATCAAAAGTAGTAAAGCGGAAATTTACCTTACGGGTGGATTCCCCGACTGGATCAAAAACTTGGGTTCAACGCAAGTCTGGCAAGAAATGGGTAACCCTTAAGAAAGTTACCTCAAAATCAAAGTCGAAAATTACGGTGAGTAGATCTGGTACTTACCGAATTAAAGTCGTGAGTCCATATCGAAAAGTTACTTCAAGCCCGTTTAAAGTTAAGTAGCAACGTACCGCGCTTCAAAGCCAAAGACTAAGGCCACTTCCCTTGCGGAAAGTGGCCTTAGTCTTTGGCTATTTCTTAACTATGTAGTCCAGCGGCTGTGTTTGAAGTTGCAGCTTTAACTCGAGTTTCGGCCCGATGTACTGCCGCAATTGCCTCTGGCGACTCTTCGCCAGCCGCCTTGGCGCGAGCAAGTGCTGCTTCGGCGCGAGGTAAGTCAATGTCACTTGCTAACTCGGCTACTTCAGCCAGGATGCGAACTTCATTGCTATCCATGGCAACGAAGCCACCATGTACTGCGATAGCTAATTTTGCGCCATCGATTGGTTCAATGCGAACGACGCCATTAACCAACAGTGAAAGCACTGGTTCGTGACCTGGCAAAATGCCGATCTCACCTTCTGGAGTTTTGGCAACGATCGACTTAGCTTGGCCCACCCACACACTGCGGTCCACAGCTACGACAGAAACGCTGAGTTCAGACATGCTTAGCCCTGAAGCTTCTTGGCATTTTCGATAACGTCATCGATACCGCCAGCCATAAAGAAAGCCTGTTCTGGCAGGTGATCGTATTCACCCTCAGTTAGCTTCTTGAATGATGCAACAGTTTCTTCCACTGGAACGAATGATCCCTTTTGGCCAGTGAAAGCTTCAGCAACGAACATATTCTGTGACAAGAAACGTTCAATACGACGAGCACGGTTTACCAGAATCTTGTCTTCTTCGGAAAGTTCGTCAATACCCAGAATTGCAATGATGTCTTGAAGTTCCTTTGACTTTTGCAGAATGCGCTTAACTTCAGCCGCAACTGCGTAGTGCTCGGCACCAACATAACGCGCATCCAGAATTCGAGAACTGGAATCAAGTGGATCCACAGCAGGGTAAATACCCTTTTCCGAAATCGGACGGCTAAGTACGGTGTTTGCATCAAGGTGCGCAAACGTCGCAGCTGGAGCCGGGTCAGTTAAGTCATCCGCAGGAACGTAAATTGCCTGAAGTGAAGTAATCGAGTGGCCACGCGTTGAAGTGATGCGCTCTTGCAGCACGCCCATTTCATCAGCAAGTGTTGGCTGGTAGCCCACTGCTGAAGGCATGCGGCCAAGAAGTGTTGAAACTTCTGAACCTGCCTGAGTGAAACGGAAAATGTTATCGATGAAGAGGAGCACATCCTGCTTTTGTACATCGCGGAAATACTCAGCCATGGTCAATGCCGAAAGTGCTACACGAAGACGCGTGCCTGGTGGCTCATCCATCTGACCGAATACCAGTGCGGTATCAGCGATAACGCCCGACTCAGTCATTTCAAGGAAGAGGTCATTGCCCTCACGAGTGCGCTCACCAACACCGGCGAATACCGAAACACCACCGAAGTTCTTAGCAACACGAGTAATCATTTCCTGAATCAAAACGGTCTTACCAACACCGGCGCCACCCATGAGGCCGATTTTTCCACCTTTTACGTAAGGAGTTAGTAAGTCAATAACTTTGATACCAGTCCAGAAAACTTCAGTCTTGGACTCAAGTTGATCAAACGTTGGAGCTGGGCGGTGAATTCCCCAGCGTTCTTTAATTTCAAGGGATGCCTCTGACACGTCAAGGGGTTTGCCAAGTGTATTCCACACATGACTCTTTGTTACATCGCCAACGGGAACAGTGATCGAGTCTCCGGTGTCGCGAACATCCGCCCCACGGACAAGTCCGTCAGTTGGTTGCATCGCAATCGCTCGCACCATGTTGTCGCCAATGTGAAGGGCTACCTCAAGTGTTAACAATCGCTTTTCGCCATCGCCGAAATCCACATCGACTTCCAGCGCGTTGTAAAGCGCTGGCATGCCTTCTACTGGAAACTCAACGTCAACAACCGGGCCAGTTACACGTGCTACGCGCCCGACCGATGTCTGTGTCGTGGTTGTCATATCTACTTACTCCCTGGTTATGCGGACGTCAGTGCGTCGGCGCCGCCGACAATTTCACTGATTTCCTGGGTGATTTCTGCCTGTCGAGCCTGGTTAGCTTGACGGGCAAGTGTGCGGATTAGTTCTTCAGCATTATCAGATGCAGATTTCATAGCACGTCGACGTGCGGCGTGCTCACTGGCTGCAGCCAATAACAGTGCGGTATAGATCATGTTCTCGACGTATCGAGGGATTAAAGCTTCGAGCACAGCTTCTGGACTTGGCTCGAAATCATAAAGTGGAAAAACTTTTGAGCCCAGTTTTTCAGCAGCTTCTTCCTTAGTGGCCTCAAGTATTTCTACCGGAAGAATTCGACGAACCCGAACTTGCTGGACCGCCATGTTTACAAAGTGGGTGTAAACCAAATGAATTTCGTCTACGCCACCCTCAGCTGTTGGCTTATCAAAAGCTTCCAAGACTGATGCCGCAATTGCCTTGGCATGTTCGTAAGTCGGCTGATCAGTAAATCCAGTCCACGATTGGGCGATGTTGCGCTCGCGGAATTTGTAGTAGCCAACAGATTTGCGACCAACTAAGAAATGCTCTGGTGTTACGCCCTGTTCCTTAAGTAATGAATTTAGGCCTTCACCTTCTTTGATTATCGCTGAGGAGTAAGCGCCAGCTAGGCCACGGTCAGCAGTGATAAGAATTACTGCGGCTCGTTTACGGTTCTCAACTTCGGTCACAAATGCGCCCTTGGTGCTGCCGTGTGAAGCAGCAGCAGAAATAGCACGCAGAAGTTCCTGGGTATACGGCAAAGAAGCCTCAACGCGTTGCTGCGCTTTTACGAAACGTGACGAAGCAATGAGCTCCATGGCTTTCGTAATCTTCTTCGTCGACTGAACGGACTTAATCCGCCGTCGATATACCCGTAGTTGAGCGCCCATGTTACGCCTTGACCTTCACGATCTGAGCAATGTCAACATCATCTTCATCAATCGCTGCAACTAGTGCCTCATTAACGAGGGAGTGACCCGCAGTTGTGCGGAACTGCTTTTTGAAGTCGCCGATGGCCATTTCAAGTTGGCTAACGTTCTCATCTGTTAAATCAGTTGTGCTTCGAATAGCTTCGAAGATTGCGCTGTGATTGCGATCAATGTGATCTAGGAACTCAGCATCAAAGCGACGAATGTCTTCAACTGGCACATCATCAAGATTTCCTGAAGTTCCAGACCATACTGAAACTGCTTCGCGCTCCATTGACTGTGGCTGGTACTGCCCTTGCTTCAGTAACTCAACAAGGCGGGAGCCACGAGCTAACTGCGCTTTAGAAGCAGCATCAAGATCGGAGCCAAATGCAGCGAACGCTTCAAGTTCGCGGTACTGAGCTAAATCAAGACGCAAGCGGCCGGCGACCTTCTTCATGGACTTAGGCTGCGCTGAACCACCTACGCGAGATACCGAAATACCTACGTTGATTGCTGGGCGAATACCCGAGTTGAACAAGTCCGACTCCAGGAAGCACTGGCCATCTGTAATCGAAATTACGTTCGTTGGAATGTAAGCCGAAACGTCGTTGGCTTTAGTTTCAATAATTGGAAGTCCAGTCATCGACCCAGCGCCAAGTTCGTCAGAAAGCTTTGCACAACGCTCTAGCAAACGGGAGTGTAAGTAGAAAACGTCACCTGGGTAAGCTTCGCGACCTGGTGGACGGCGAAGCAATAGTGATACTGCGCGGTAAGCCTCAGCTTGCTTTGACAGGTCATCAAAGACGATCAAAACGTGCTCGCCCTTGTACATCCAGTACTGGCCAATGGCAGAACCGGTGTAAGGAGCTAAGTATTTGAAACCTGCAGGATCGGATGCGGGAGCGGCCACGATAGTGGTGTATTCCATTGCACCAAATTCTTCAAGCGCGCCTTTAACTGCGGCAATCGTTGAACCCTTTTGGCCGATTGCAACGTAGATGCATTTAACTTGCTTCTTTTTGTCGCCGGACTTCCAGTTTTCGCGTTGGTTCAAAATTGTGTCAATTGCTACGGCAGTCTTACCGGTCTGACGGTCACCAATGATTAGCTGACGTTGGCCTCGACCAATAGCAGTCATGGCGTCAATGGCCTTAAGGCCAGTTAGCATCGGTTCTTTAACAGGCTGGCGCTGCACAACAGTTGGTGCCTGCGTCTCAAGTGCGCGGCGACCATCGGCAACAATCGGGCCAAGGCCATCGATTGGATTACCTAGTGGATCAACAACGCGACCAAGGAAGCCATCACCAACTGGCACCGAAAGAATCTCGCCAGTTCGTTTTACGCTCTGACCTTCAGCGACTTTGGAACCATCGCCAAGAAGCACTGCGCCAATTTCACGAATGTCAAGGTTTAATGCCAGACCCTTAAGTCCGCCTTCAAACTCTAGAAGTTCGTTAGTCATGGCCGAGTGCAAACCTTCCACGCGCGCGATACCGTCACCGGTTTGCGTAACGCGTCCAACTTCTTCGTGAGAAGTGCCAGCTGCAAACGACTCAACATTGCGAGCAATTGCATCGCGGATCTCATCCGGGCGGATCGAGAGTTCCGTCATGGTGTCCTGCTTTCTTCTTGTTAGTTCTTGCTTATTGGTGCTTGGTTAATAGTTTCTTAGTTTGGTTAAGCCAGCAAAGTTCTGCGAGCGCTTTCCAGTCGGGCGGAAATAGAACCATCGATGACTTCTTCACCAATGGTTACTGCGATTCCACCCAAGACTGATGGATCAATGGCTACATTAATCCGAACATCTTTACCTGTGAGTTTCGATAGTGCTGAGGATAACTTGCGAGTCTGATCAGCATCAAGAGGGATAACAGAGCGAACTTCTGCGACTACCTGATTGCGCTGCGCGGCAGCAAGGTCGCCGAGAGTAGAAAGTACCGAATCAACGCGTCGTCCGCGCAAATGTCCGGCAACATGCTTAAGTAAATCCAAGGTGATTACATCAACTTTGCTTCCTAGCAAATCACCTACAATGGCTGACTTTACTGAAGCACTTAGGGCAGGATCAGTCAGTGTCATCTGTAGTTCAGAGGAAGCCTGGATTGTGCGAGCAAAATGGAATAATTCGTTCTCAACTCGATCAAGAGAACCTGCCTTGTCGGCAGCAACAAAAGCTGCTTGGGAACCAAGTAGTTCTACAGCATCAACTAGATCCTCACCTGACGACCAGCGGGCAGCTACTAACTCACCCAAAATTTCATGGGCGCTATCACTTACTTTTTTACCAAACACATCCTTAATTAGCGATGTCCTGGTGGCAACTGGCTGACCACTATCAGCCAGATTTTGCCGAAGTGATTTCTCGCTAGCCAAAATATCGGCAGCCGCAAGTAACTCAGCACTCAGGGCTGACAGATCGCCCTGATTTGAACGGGAGCGCATTGACTCCTGTACTAATGCCAAACTATTGCGGGATGCACCGATCATTTCTTAGCTGACTCGCTCTCAAGATCGGCGATAAAACGATCAACGCTGGCACGTGCCCGAGCGTCTTCCGTTAAGGATTCCCCAACAACCTTGCTGGCAAGGGTAAGTGCGAGCTCACTAACATCGCGACGAAGAGTTGCCATGGCTTGGGAACGTTCAGCTTCAATCTGGGCTTGAGCTCGCTCAGTAACTGTGGCTGCTACAGCAGCAGCTTCACCACGTGCGACTTCAATCATGACTGTTTTTTCAGCTTGCGCTTCCGCGCGAATAGTTGAAGCTTCCGTGCGGGCATCAGCCAACTGGGCTCGGTACTGCTCAAGCATGGCCGCAGCTTCTGCTTGGGAATTTTCTGCCCTCGCAAGTCCGCCTTCAATTGCATCCGCGCGATCTTCCAGCGTTTTGCTTATTGCCGGAAATGCGAATTTAGCAAGTGCGAAAAAGACAATGCCAAAGGCAATCGCGCCAATAATTACTTCATAAATTGGCAGCCGAAGGATGTTGGTTTCTTCCCCAGAAGCAATGATATTAAACACGGAAATTTAATCCTTTTGTTGAACTAGGTGCCGAAAACGAATGGGACTACGAAACCGATTAGCGCAAGAGCTTCAGTAAGCGCGAAACCAAGAATCATGTTCTGACGAATAACGCCATAAGCCTCTGGCTGACGTGCGATTGCTTGCACACCGTTACCGAAGATGATTCCGATACCTACGCCTGGACCGATTGCGGCAAGGCCGTAGCCGATTGAACCGATCGAGCCAGTTAATTCTGCTAGTACTGACATAACTTATTCCTTCTGTCGAGAGTCACTGGGTTGTCCAGTAACTCAGGTTTACTTTCTTTCTTGCGGGTAGTTCAATCTCAAGTGATTTCTCACTTGAGAAGATTTAGTGTTCAGCGTGCAGTGATCCACCAATGTAGACGGCGGTTAACAAAGTGAAAATAAACGCCTGTAGACCTTGGATAAACATTTCAAATCCGGTGAGAATAATGGTCACGCCAAAAGAGGTTGCAGAACCAAGTACGCCAACTATCGAAGGGGAAATTAAGTAGTACGCGCCAACTGTGAAAGTTGTAATCAGTAGGTGACCAGCAAACATGTTTGCGAACAAACGAATTGCCTGAGTTACTGGACGAGTAACTACGAGCTGTAGTAACTCCAGCGGAGCGAGCAACACGTACATTGCTTTTGGGACACCAGGCGGAAACATTGCGCCCGTGAAAAATTTAATCGGGCCTTGATGCTTCATGC
Organism: Actinomycetes bacterium; assembly: GCA_037619625.1. Classification (GTDB taxonomy): domain Bacteria; phylum Actinomycetota; class Actinomycetes; order S36-B12; family UBA5976; genus UBA5976. The sequence continues at coordinate 3,218 of JASJMK010000081.1, read as the reverse complement.
CCAAATACATGTAAGTGATGTAAACCATCAAAGTTAAGGAAACTGGGAAAGCCAAACTAGACATAATTGGGAATTGTGCGCCAGGGATAACGCCCATCAAGTTAGAAATCCAAATAAAGAAGAAAAGTGAACCTAAGAAGGGCACAAAACGATCGCCATCTTTACCGATAACTTCTCGCGCGATTTGATCGCGAACGAATAAGTAAGCTTGCTCACCGAGAGATTGCAATTTGCCGGGCACCATTTTGCGGGGGCGCGCTGCGGCTAAAAAGAACAGCGCAACGATCAACGTAACTAAGGCTGCGATGATCGAAGTTTTTCCAATTACAAAATCCATACCTGCGACATTTAGCGTGGTGTAAGGCTCTAGAAAAAAGATTTCGGCATTTGGCGCTGGGAAGCCACAACCCGAATTCAGATGAGGAACCACTGGGCAAGGAACTTCGACACTCAATTTAACAGCACTCATTGCTGATCGTTCCTCCGTTCACTCGTAGTGGTGTTTCGATCCATTGCCGAAACGCGTGCGTAGGTGAGGTAGAGCGCTAGAACAATCCCGAAAATTAATCCAGCCGCCATGAAAGCATCTTGATGACCGAACTTACGTCCAAGCAACCAACCAATTCCGCCGTATAGAAGAAGTCCGGCAGTTATGTTGCTTACTGAACGCCAAGCCATATCCGCAGTTGCACGGGTGTCTTCGGGAGTTGGGAAGTTAGCTCCGTTTGCCTTCATTGCATCGCAAGATTATCAGGTTATTTTGGGTTGGCTAAACCCGCCCCCGAGTTTGTGCGGGCTTTCACAAAGTCACAAATCTTTAGGCTCGTATGTGTCTACTTGGCGAATTTGCGGGCCGGAACCAGGTTCAACGTAGAGCACTTTTGCGGTTGCAAAAGCCCATGTTTCAGCCACTAACCAAACAATTGTGCAGGTAACGATTGTGGCCGCAAAAACCTTGGTATCAAAAGCTGTGGTGTCCCTGAATATCAGAAGCAAAACAAAAAGCACGCCAACTTTTACTAAGTACAACAGAAGAGCCATGGACGTTGCAAGGGCTGGGTTTGTGCGAATGACTTTATCCAATGCCAGCTGTCCAACGGCAAAAAAAATCACAACTAGAAATGTTCCGAAGACTCCGGCAATCAAGCCTTTACTGCCGCTCGATATGTATCCGGTTAAAGTGGCCAGCGTTCCCACTATAAATGTTGGCAGTGCGGCGCGAAGAATAAGTCGTTGGCTAGTCATGTCTTTTAGTCTCTCATTTGCAACTTGGATTTACGAATTTCTGGCATGGACTCGAACTTTTGGTGGATTTAATGCCCAGCTAGCAATTGCAACTACACCCAGCGCAGTTCCTAGACCCGTGACCCAGATTGGAACAAAGGCGGTGCTTACAGCTCCAAATGCAATGAGTCCCGTAAACGCTGTCATGATCAATACCGCGCGCTCTTGGCCATGTCCAAGTTTTAGTAAGCGGTGATGCAAATGTTCTTTGTCGGGGGCAAATGGTGAGCGCCCTTGTCTGGTGCGCCTAATTACTGCCAGAAGTAAGTCGAGTAGCGGTACTGCCAAAATTGAAAGCGGTAGCACGATTGGCAGGAATGCTGGCAGCAAGGTGCCCCCGCTTAATCCAGCCGGATCTACTTGACCCGTGAGCATTATGGAAGAGGCCGCCATCAGCAACCCAATGAGCATCGAGCCGGTGTCCCCCATAAAAATCCGCGCGCGATACCAATTGTGTGGCAAAAAACCAGCACACATTCCAATGAGCGAAGCAGATATCAAAGTAGCAAGGGCAGCGCGCTGGTAACCATTGGCAACTGACAAGAAATATGAATACGCGAAGAACGCTCCAGCCCCGACCATAACAATGCTGGCAGCTAATCCATCCAGTCCATCAACCATGTTTACGGCATTGATGCTGACTAAAACCACTAGGACTGTGAGCAGTACTGAAGTTGTGGGATCCAAAATAAAAGTGCCCCGAATTGGGAGCCAGACAAGAGTTACGCCTTGCATCGCCATTGCGCCGGCAGCAAGGATTTGTCCAACAAGTTTTGTAGGGGCATCCAAGCCAAACTTGTCATCAAGAATGCCAAGGACGACGATAATTAAACATCCAATTATCAGGGCGTAAATTTGCCGGCGATCATTAAAAATCGTTGACATTAATGGCAGCTGGCTAGCCAAAATAATCGCCACACCAAGTCCAGCCAACATTGCCAGGCCACCCAAACGCGGCGTTGGATACATGTGAACGTCTCGATCACGAACATCTGCCATAGCGCCGAATCGAATCGCGAATGCCCGAGCTAGCGGAGTTACCAAATACGTCACGGCAGCCGCAGCCGCTAGACAAAGTAAATACTCGCGCATAGAGAAAGGTTACCGCGGGTGATTATTTATGGACGTGGGTAAGCCGGGAACCTTGCAGTTAATTCAACAACTTCAGCCTTGATTTCGGCGTGAACAGCTGGATCCTCAGATTTCACTGCGCGGCCAATCATTTTGGCTATGACTGCCATCTCTGGCACGCCCATTCCCTGCGTTGTGATCGAAGGCGCTCCCACACGAATGCCAGAGGTAACAGCCGCTGGCTTTGGATCATAAGGAATTGAATTCTTATTCAAGACAATTCCGGAATCACCTGCGCGCTGCTCGGCATCTTTGCCGTCAACGTTGATTCCTTGCAAGTCAATTAGTGCCAAGTGCGTATCTGTTCCACCAGTAACTGGGCGCATGCCTTCGGCAGCAAGTCCAGCAGTAAGTGCCTGGGCGTTAACGATTACATCTTTTGCATACTTTTGATATTCAGGAGTGGCACATTCTTTAAGTGCTACGGCTTTTGCAGCGATTACATGCATCATCGGTCCACCCTGCATCATTGGGAATACGGCCTTATCAATTGCTGCTGCGTGCTGTTCTTTGCAAAGGATCATGCCCGAACGTGGACCGCGCAAAACTTTATGAGTCGTAAAGGAAACAACATCTGCATATGGCACTGGCGAAGGGATTGCTTTACCTGCTACCAATCCAATGAAGTGAGCTGCGTCAACGTGCATGATCGCGCCGACTTCGTCAGCAATCTCGCGAATGGCCTTGAAGTCAATCAAGCGTGGAATCGCAGACCCACCAGCAATAATCATTTTTGGTTTATGCTCGCGAGCTAAGTCGCGCAGTTGATCGTAATCAATATTCTCGGAACCTTCAGCAACGCC
>JASJMK010000080.1:0-27620 GCA_037619625.1 Actinomycetes bacterium | reverse complement strand
ACTTATCGGTTTATTTTTAGCAAAGTCAGAAAGTGATTTTTTAACTACGAAATCAACATCTAGCCACATCCAATTTGGAATAGTGTCAATTTACATTTCGGCCCGAGTATGAAACTCAGTTCGGGTGTATCCGGGACAAAGCGCCATTACATGTACTTTCGAATCTTTATGCAGCGTCGCCAATGACTCACTAAATGTTGTTGCCCATGATTTTGTTGCACTGTAAGTACCGCTTGTCATCCAACCCGCGACTGAACTGACGTTAATTACGCCACCACGGTTGCGGGCGAGCATTCCTGGCAAAGCAGAGTGAGTGATACGCATTACTGCTGTGACCAAGACATCGAGCAAATTCTGCTCGGCAGCTAACGTGCCACCAACAAATGGTTGCTTTATGCCAAAGCCAGCATTGTTAATTACCAACTCCACGTCGTCCATTGCTGCGCGAGCTGCAACTTTGTCGAGTTGTGATCGATCAGATAAATCAGCAACTAGAACTTCGACTTTGATGTTGTGCTGAGCAATAAGTTCTTGCGCTAATAAATTTAGTCGACTCTCACTGCGCGCTACTAAAACTAAATCAGTTCCCGTGCTTGCCAACTGCTTTGCATAGGATGCGCCAATTCCGGCGCTTGCTCCCGTGATTAAGGCAACCATAACTAGGCTCGTCGGTTCGGGCGCCAAACCACAACTGCGGTGGATGGTCCCATTGCTTCACGGAGGCGAATGTTTTCTTTAAGTGCTCGTTCTAATTGCTCTTCCAAAATTAGAATCCGAATTATCCCAGAAAGCGTATTGCCCTCATTGGAAAGTTTTGTGACTTCTCGTAGCCGCTGAATGTCGCGCAAAGAATAGAGGCGATTTCGACCAACTGATCTACCTGGCGAAACTAACCCAATGCGATCATATTGCCGCAATGTCTGCGGATGCAGTCCAGCAAGTTGAGCTGCAACTGAAATCACATAAACCGGAACTTCTTCATCATGCTCAAACTCAGTCATCGGATCCCTTTCGGGTTCCCGACAAGTTGCCAGTCTTTCGCATCAAGTCTTCGCGCGGATCAAAACTCTCGGTTGCGCTCGTAAATTCGGCAAGTGCTTTTTTTGCAAGTGGTGAAAGGTCATTTGGAACTGCAATGTCAACCGAAACAATTAAGTCGCCTGATTTCTCTGACCGAATAACACCTTTGCCCCGAGCTCGAAATTTTGCGCCAGTTTTCGTACCAGCCGGAATACGAATTGTTACAGCCGGCCCATCAAGAACTGGAACTTTGATATCTGCGCCATTGACAGCTTCTTCAAAGCGGATGGGAACAAGCACCGTTAAGTTGTCACCGTCACGGCCGAATACTGGATGGGCAGAAACTGCGACGTTAATAAATAAATCACCTGCAGGAGCTCCGGGTTCACCGGCTTGGCCTTTTCCTGCAAGCCGAATGCGCTGATCATTTTTTACACCAGCTGGGAGACGTGCGGAAATATTTCCAGTGCTAAGTCGAAGTGGCAACGTTACGCCATGTATGGAATCTTCAAAGGAAATTGTGACGGAAGTTTCTAAGTCTCCACCTTTGCGCGGGCCGCGTTGGCGAGCTCCGCCGAATAGTCCGCCAAAAATATCAGAAAGATCGCCGCCGCCAAAAATATCCTCGGCATTTACATTTTGCCCACCTGGGAAGCCGCCCGGTCGTCCTTGTGGTCCGCGGCGAGCACCGCCCATTGGGTTTCCTGCGCCATAGCGCCTCGCTTCGTCATACTCCGCGCGACGCTTTGGATCAGAAACCACGTCGTAGGCTTCACTGACCGCTTTGAATTTTTCTTCAATCTTTTTATCCCCAGCATTCTTATCAGGGTGAAGATCTTTAGCTAATTTACGATAAGACTTTTTAATTGCTGCAGCATCAGCATCTTTGGAAACACCAAGGATTTTGTAGTAATCCTTTTCATACAAATCTTTCGCAGCCATGGTGTCTCCCTTCTGCTTTACAAATAATTATTAAGGCGTGGTAGCTGGCGCGGGATCGGCAACGCTGACAATTGCAGCGCGAATGACTCGGCCAGCAAATTCATAGCCTGGTTGAAATACCGCGATACAAGTCGAAGTTGTCACTTCTTCACTGAATTCATGAGCGATTGCTTCATGTCGAGTTGGATCAAATACATCGCCAGCTTCCCCAAAAGGTTTTAGGCCTAAGCGGTCAACGGTTGCTTCGAGTGTTTCGCCAACACTTTTGAAGGCTCCTTCGAGTTCGCCATGTGTGCGAGCTCTTCCGATGTCATCAATTACCGGCAACAGTTGCGCCAGGGTATTCGAAATCACTAAATCGCGAGTTGAATCCCGATCACGTTCAACGCGCTTTCGATAGTTTGCAAACTCGGCTTGCAACCGCTGTAAGTCAGCATTTAATTCAGCGACTGGATCACTTGGCATTTCCTGCTCCGAAACTGGAGCCTCCTGCTCACCCGAGGGTGTGCGAGGAGCTCCAGTTTCTGGATCAAGCTTGCGCTTATCAGTGACCTTGACGCCTTGTGCTGCTACGTCTTGGTCGTTTTCGCTCATACCTTTTCGTTCTCATCTACGATTTCGGCATCTACGACATCGTCATCGCCGGCTGCTTCTGATTCACTGTCATCATCCTGGGAATTTGCGTACAACGCGGCGCCCAGAGCTTGGCTGGCAGTTGCGACTTTCTCAACTGCTGCCTTGATTGCTGCCATATCTTCGCCAGCGATAGCTGCCTTTAGTTCAGCAAGCGGTTCGTCAACATTTGCCTTGGCATCTGCTGGAACTTTGTCGCCACTTTCCTCAAGGAACTTTTCCGTCTGGAAGATTAGAGATTCAGCTTGGTTACGAGTCTCTGCTTCTTCCCGACGCTGACGATCTTCATCAGCATGTGATTCAGCATCAGCCATCATGCGATCGATCTCTTCCTTAGAAAGAGCGCCACCACCTGTGATTGTCATCGACTGTTCTTTGCCGGTTCCTAGATCCTTGGCTGATACGTGCACAATGCCGTTGGCATCAATGTCGAATGCAACTTCAATCTGTGGAACGTTTCGTGGTGCCGGAGGCAAGCCAGTTAGCTCGAAAGTTCCAAGCTTCTTGTTGTAAGCCGCCATTTCACGTTCGCCCTGGAACACCTGAATCAATACCGATGGCTGGCCATCTTCAGCAGTTGTGAAGATTTCCGAACGCTTGGTTGGAATTGTGGTGTTGCGCTCAATCATCTTGGTCATGAGTCCACCCTTGGTTTCGATACCAAGTGATAGTGGTGTCACATCAAGAAGTAGCACATCCTTAACTTCACCGCGCAGTACGCCAGCTTGAAGCGCAGCTCCAACGGCAACAACCTCATCAGGGTTTACACCCTTATTTGGTTCGCGGCCGCCAGTAAGTTCCTTAACCAAATCAGTTACTGCCGGCATACGAGTTGATCCGCCGACAAGAACTACGTGATCAATGTCGCCAACTTTTACGCCAGCATCTTTAATCACTTGGTTAAACGGTGACTTAGTGCGATCGATTAGATCAGAAGTCATCTTCTGGAAATCTGCACGAGTTAGATTTTCATCAAGGTGAAGTGGTCCAGCATCAGATGCAGTTATGTAAGGAAGGTTGATGCTTGCCGACTGGGAAGAGGACAATTCAATCTTTGCTTTTTCAGCTGCCTCACGCAGACGTTGCAACGCAACTTTGTCCGCAGAAAGATCAACACCATTTGAATTCTTGAACTGGGTAACTAAGTGATCAACTACGCGCTGATCCCAATCGTCACCACCGAGGTTGTTATCGCCACTTGTGGCTTTAACTTCCACGATGCCTTCGCCAATTTCAAGAAGTGAAACATCGAACGTTCCACCACCAAGGTCAAACACCAAAATTGTTTGGTCTTTGTCGCCCTTGTCTAGTCCATATGCCAGTGCTGCTGCAGTTGGCTCGTTGACAATACGCAATACGTTAAGCCCTGCGATCTGTCCGGCATCTTTAGTGGCCTGACGTTGGGCGTCGTTGAAGTAAGCCGGAACAGTGATAACTGCGTCCGTTACGGTATCGCCAAGGTAAGCCTCGGCATCGCGCTTTAGCTTCTGCAAAATACGTGCTGAGATTTCTTGGGCGTTATATTTCTTACCGTCGATGTCTACGTTCCATTTTGTGTCACCCATGTGACGCTTTACGGATCGGATCGTACGGTCTACGTTGGTGACAGCCTGACGCTTGGCAACTTCGCCAACTAGCACTTCACCATTTTTCGCAAATGCGACAACACTTGGTGTGGTGCGGGCGCCTTCTGCGTTTGCAATGACGACGGCTTCGCCGCCCTCAAGTACTGAAACCACCGAATTTGTGGTTCCTAGGTCGATACCTACGGCTTTAGCCATTTTGTTTCCTCCTATAAGGGTGTTCGCCTTAGTCATACCCGACTCACCGCACCTGAAACCTCTGGCATCAGATACCTTGAGTCGGGTGGACTCAAGGGCTTTTAGCATAGCTCGAAAGGGATTATCTGCAAAATCCACCCGATTTCTGTGGATAACCAGCCTTGGAATACCCTTATCCCATGCGTGTAGCCCAGTTTGATGCCTTTGGAAAACCCTTGTATTTAGCCGATCGTGAGCTCCCAGTAGCTCGTCCACACGGGGTAGTTATCCAAGTTTTGGCAACAGGTTTATGTCGAAGCGATTGGCATGGCTGGCAAGGTCATGACTCCGACATCACTGAGCTTCCGCATGTTCCCGGCCATGAATTCGCTGGCATCATTTCCGAAGTTGGCGCCGATGTTAAGAATTGGAAAGTTGGCGATCGCGTAACTGTGCCATTTGTTTGTGGCTGCGGTGATTGCATAGATTGCAAAGCGGGTAACGCACAAGTTTGTTTGTTTCAATGGCAACCAGGATTTAACGGCCCAGGATCTTTTGCTGAGTACGTTCGCATCCCACATGCGGATTTCAATGTCGTGGCACTTCCAGATTCCATGACGTTTGAAACGGCAGCGGCATTAGGTTGTCGCTTTGCAACTTCATATCGCGCTGTTGTACACGTTGGAAAAGTTCAAGCTGGTGAGCTCGTTGCAGTCTTTGGCTGTGGTGGGGTGGGGCTTGCAGCGGTAATGATTGCAAAGTCACGTGGCGCAATAGTTGTTGGAATAGATACTTCTAATCCCGCGCGCGATCGTGCTCGATTAGCTGGCGCAGATTATGTACTTGATTCAATTCATGATGATGTTGCAAAAGAACTCAAGAAACTAAACCCAGCAGGCGCAGATTTAACCATCGACGCTCTTGGCAGTATCGCCACAAGCAAATTGGCTATCGAATCTTTACGCCGCCTGGGTCGACACGTGCAAGTTGGGCTCTTGCCACCAGCCGAAGTTAAGGATCAAGCGTCCATTCCGATGCACACCGTTATTGGCCGCGAATTAACAGTTATGGGAAGTCACGGGATGTCTGCTGCGCACTACCCGCAGATGCTGAGTGAAATTGCCGATGGCACATTGCGTCCTGACACTTTAGTGGAGCGCACAATCTCTCTGGAGCAGGTGCCCGATGCGCTTGCTGGCCTCGGCTCCAACCCATTGCCGGGTATCACAATCATCAAACCATAAACCTTGCTAACCTGAACTCATGGTTAGAGTTACCGCAGATTCCTTGAGTGATTTACGTAAACGGCGCAGCGAGAAGTGGCGCACATTCCCGGAAGATGTTTTACCTTTGCCAGTTGCCGAAATGGATTTCCCAATTGCAAAGCCGATTCGCGATGTATTAATCGACATGGTCAAGCGCAGTGATACTGGCTACTCCACAATCGAACCTGAATTTTCACAAGCATTTGCGAACTATGCCAAGCGCAATTGGAATTGGACAGTAAACAAGGAACAGTTTTACTTGGCAACTGACGTTGGAGTCGCTGGAATTGAAGTTTTGAGGCTATGGACGCAACCTGGTGACAAAGTAGTAATCAACAGTCCGGTGTATTTGAATTTTTTTAATTGGATCAAAGAAGCAAACTGCGAAGCGGTTGATGCCCCACTTAAAAACTTGGGTGACGCATGGGCGCTAGACCTTGCTGGTCTGGAAGATGCTTTTGCTGATGGCGCGAAGGTCTACATCCTTTGTCACCCACATAATCCGGTAGGGCATGTTTTCACTTTAGATGAATTAGAAAAAATCGCTGAGCTTGCAAAAAAATATAATGTTTTGGTTATTAGTGATGAAATTCATGCACCATTAATTTTCAACGGAGCAAAATTCGTTCCATATTTGAATGTCAGCGACACTGCACGAGAGACAGGTGTTTGCATTACTTCAGCAAGTAAGGCGTGGAATCTAGCGGGACTAAAGTGCGCCCAAATTGTTGCTGATAATTCTGTGATAGGTGACCGATTGGCTTTATTGCCGATTTTATCGTCTGAACGAGCCTCGCTCTTTGGAGTTTGGGCCGGTATTGCCGCTTACAACCAAGGCGAACCATGGCTAAAGGCAGTGCTTAAAAATATTGATGACAACCGTCATTACCTGGCTAAGTTGCTTAAGAAGCACTTACCACAAGCAAAGTACACCGTTCCGAATGGAACTTACTTAGCATGGATTGATTTAGGTGCATACGGCCATGATGAAGTTTCACGGTTACTACTAGATAAAGGCAGAGTCGCATTGAGTAATGGTGCTGACTTTGGTGGAACTGGAAAAGGATGCGTGCGTTTGAATCTTGCGACCAGTAAAGAAATCATCAAAGAAGCCGTTATCCGCATGGCAAGTGTGCTCGAGGATTAAATGTCTCACCTTGGGATGATCACTGTTGTGGTTGATGACTACGACAGTGCAATTGATTACTACACGAATGCTCTTGGTTTCACGTTAGTTGAAGACACCAAGATGTCTGAGACTAAGCGTTGGGTTGTGGTCGCACCTGATGCAAATCAAGGTGCTGCTTTATTACTCGCGCAAGCGACATCACTAGAGCAGAACGCTGCGATTGGAAATCAATCAGGTGGGAGAGTCATGTTTTTTCTTTACACCGATGACTTTGATGGCGACTATGCCCACATGGCCAAACATAATGTTGTGTTCACCGAAGAGCCGCGCTTAGAGGATTTTGGGAAAGTTGTTGTGTTTGCCGATAAGTACGGTAACAAATGGGATTTCATCGAACGCAAGAGTTCCTGAATATGTCCAAGATCCTGGGATATGAGATCAGATCTCCATGGGGTCTAATTGCAACTTTTGTTGATGTCAACAAGGAACCTGTAGTTATTGGCGCAGCATTTAGCGACATTCCAAAGTTCTTAAAGAAGTCTGGGCACAAATTAGACATCGTTGAATTTAAGTCGGATTCAAAACTCGCTGGTGTTAGCGCGGTCGTAGGTGACTGGATCGCTGGTGATGTGGATGCTTTCAACGCCCTTAAAGTTCGTCAACCTGGTGGCGAGTTCACCCAAGCAGTTTGGAAATCGCTTCGCAAAGTCCGCGGTGGCACTGTTATCTCTTACGCCGACTTGGCTGCGAAAGCCGGTCGTCCATTAGCAGTTCGCGCCGCTGGAACTGCAATGGCAACAAATTTGATTGCACCAATTGTCCCGTGTCATCGAGTTGTTAAAACAGGTGGCGCGTTAGGTGGCTATGGTTTTGGCATTGATTTGAAGGCGAAGCTTTTGCAGCACGAAGGCTTTAACCTCTAACAAAACTTAATTTTTGCTTCGATAGACTTGCACAATAATCGCAAAGATACTTCAGGAGCAGCAATGACAATTACCAAAGGCTACGCAGCGTTAACACCAAACGGCAAAATTGAGCCTTGGGAGTTCCAGCGCCGTGATGTAGGCGCAAGCGACATTTCGATTGACATTGAATTTTCAGGAATCTGTCATTCGGACATTCACCAAGTTAAAGAAGAGTGGGGCGCTGCCAAGTTTCCCATGGTGCCTGGACATGAAATTGTTGGCACAGTGGTTTCTGTCGGCACAGATGTTAAAAAATTCAAGGTTGGTGACATCGCAGGTGTTGGTTGTTTTGTTGATTCATGTGGCGAGTGTGAATACTGCCTAAACGGTAACGATCACTGGTGCCTTGATAACTCGGCATACACCTACAACGGTATGGAACGCGATGGTGTGACACCTACCTACGGTGGTTACTCCAAGAACATCGTGGTCAAAGCAGACTACGCCTTGAAAGTTCCAGCTCACTTGGATCGCGCCGGTACTGCGCCACTGCTTTGCGCAGGCATCACAACTTATTCCCCACTTCGCCATTGGAACGCCGGACCGGGCAAAAATGTTGCAGTGCTTGGATTGGGTGGACTAGGACACATGGCAGTGAAGATAGCTGTCGCAATGGGAGCCCAGGTTACGGTTTTGAGTCACAGTGCAAGCAAGCGCGAAGACGCGCTGGCAATGGGAGCTCATCACTTCGTTGACACCAGTGACCGAGTTGCCTTAAAGGAATTGGCTAATACCATCGACATAATTATTAACACTGTTTCAGCAGACATTGAACTTCGTCGCTATATCAACATCTTGCGGCAATGGGGTTCACTTGTTGTTGTCGGCGCACCAGGTAAGCCATACGCAATTGATGGTTTTTCGTTAATGAATCGCCAGCTCAGCCTGTCGGGTTCGAATATCGGAAGTATCAAAGAAACCCAAGAAATGCTTGATTTTTGCGGTGAGCACAACATTACAAGTGACATTGAAGTAATTGCAGCCAGTGAAATCGATGCTGCTTACGATCGGGTGTTAGCTAGTGACGTTCGCTACCGTTTCGTCATTGATACCGCCACAATTTAGTACGCTCTCGGTATGACTAATCAACGTACAGTTTTAGTAACCGGTGGCTCACGCGGAATTGGTGCCAGCATTGCAAAACACTTTGCAGCCCAAGGTGATCGCATTGCGGTTCACTACAGCGCTAATGGTGACCTAGCTAAAGAAGTTCTGGCTAGCCTTCCTGGAGCTGGTCACATTTGTGTGCAGGCAGATCTACGAGATGCTGCTGCTATTAAAACCATGGTTGATCAAGTGGCAAAAGAATTTGGTCACATAGATATTTTGATTAATAACGCAGGCGTATTTTTTGGGCACCCAATTGAGTCTTCAAGTTATGAAGTTTGGCAGCAGGCTTGGGCTGACACTTTGGGCATTAATTTAGTTGGTGCAGCCAACGTAACTTGGTGTGCGCTGCAGCACATGCCCCGTCATGGTGATTCTCGAATCGTAAACGTTGGATCTCGTGGCGCATTTCGCGGTGAACCAGTAAGTCCCGCATATGGTGCCAGCAAAGCTGCAATTGTTGCGTTTGGTCAATCAATTGCCAAGGCACTCGCCCCTGAAGGAATTGGCGTCACAACTTTAGCGCCGGGATTTGTGGACACTGAAATGGCAGCAGTACTGCTTGATGGTCCAACTGGCAATGAGATTCGTAATCAAAGTCCATTTGGTCGAGTTGCTGAACCAGATGAACTAGCGCGAGCTATTTATTTCTTGGCTTCTAAAGATTCGTTGTGGGCAAGTGGAGCGGTGCTCGACTTCAACGGCGCTTCATACCTACGTATGTAATTTTCAGATTTTTGGAGAAGTAAAGTCTGGTGGAAGTGCGCCGGTGCGCTTCAAGCGCGAAATCGCAGCTACTTCCAACGGTGAAATTGGACCAAGAGCCAGTCGCATAGCTCGCAACAAGCCACGAGTTATCGGGCCAGCAATATTTAAATTCTTGCCCTTAAGCCCAAGCATTGCTTGTAGGTCTGCGGGCATCGAGGCGACTGCGCCATCAAACATTCGGTCATACGCAATTAGCGCAGTCCGCGATAACGGCGGCTTACGAATAAATTCCACAACTTGCTTAGTGGTTTCGTTAGTTGAAAGAATTCCCTCGTCCTTGTACCTTTTTATTTCAGCTTTTAACTCCGCGCGAGACATTGGTGCATTCGTGAGTCCAAGTGGCACAACAGATTTTGACCACTGGGAAACATATTCGTCAGCTCCGCCAGGAATTTTTTCTTCGCCAAAGAGCTCATGTGTCGTTAAGAATGAATCAGTAAAAGCGATATGAACCCAAGCAAGTAAATCTGGATCAGCTGCTTTGTAATCCTTAGTAACACCAGCACCGGTCACATACTGACCCTTTACGTGATCATGCATGCGATTTACCCGAGCTGACTCAACTTCTAAAGCCTCAGCGGATCCGAATGTTGCAATTGTTAACCACCTGGTAGTTCCCGCTAGGCGACCAAGTGGATCGTGCTCGTACCTGGAATGTTGTTCTACTCCGGTAAGACTTCCTGGATGAAGCGCTTGCATTAATAATGCGCGAATTCCGCCGATTAAAGTTGCAACGTCCCCGTGCACGACCCATGGTGCATCGTGCGGCAGATATAGTCCTCGGGTTTCCCCCGACTCGACGGCTTCCATCCACGGCGGGACGCCATCTTTTGTATTTGTAATGATGCGGCGAAATCTGGTGCCAAAGCGCTCTTGTAACGCATTTGTCGCCACTTAGTTTCTCCCTAGAGCTGGCTTTGAATTTATTACTTGATGCAAAGCATTTTTGGATTTTTGAACTACCACTAGCGTAACTCAGGATCAATTAGTGGCAAACTGAAGCACATGGAGTACGCAAAAATTATTGCCCTACTGGATCAAAAGTTTTCTAGTTACAAACTCGATAAGAACATCCCAGGCATTGCTTATGGCCTAATCAAGGATGGCGAGCTAATTCACTTCAATGGATTTGGCGAAACAGTAATTGATTCTGGGGAATCTCCGACGCAAGAAAGTATTTTTCGCATAGCTTCCATGACCAAGAGTTTCACTGCAATGGCAATTTTGTTGCTTCGTGATCGAGGTTTGCTCAGACTCGATGATGAAATCACTAGGTATCTGCCCTGGACCGACAGCATTGGAGTTCCAGAGTTTGGCCATCCCATAACTATTCGGGATTTGCTTACCATGAATGCGGGATTTCCAACCGATGATCCTTGGGGCGATCGCCAAGAAAGTTTAGAAATCGAATCCTTTGATGATTTAGTGAGTCAAGGTCTTTCCTTCACTCGGGCGCCTCGTATGGGCTTTGAGTATTCAAATCTTGGTTACGCGCTTCTTGGTCGAATTATTACGGTGACTAGCGGGATAGATTATTTAGATTTTGTTGCAACTGAAATTCACGCACCGCTTGAAATGTCTTTGACCACATTTCATCAATCAAATGTGGCGCCAGTGCAGTTCGTGCAAGGGTATGCAGAATTTGCCTCGGGTTTTGTGCCTGAGCCATTAACTATTCCCGGAGCATTTAGTCCCATGGGTGGATTGCTGAGTAGTATCGCCGATCTTGCTAAGTGGGTTGCTGGATTTCAATCAGCTTGGAATGAATCTTCGAATCATCCACTACAGCGCTGGAGTCGGCGTGAAATGCAAGAACCGCAACGCCATGCTCGCACAACTGCGTCACATGACGATCTAGCAAACAAGATTAAAACGATAACTACTTCATATGCTTTTGGACTGATGGTCGATGATGATTCGATCTTGGGCCGCTTTGTTTCACACAGTGGCGGCTACCCCGGTTTTGGTTCCCACATGCGTTGGCATCCAGCATCTGGTTGGGGAATCGTGGCATTAGGTAATCGAACTTATGCCCCAATGGTCTTTGCTGCCAGTGAGGCGCTTGCCATGATTGTTCGAGATTTCGTTGTGCCAAATAGTGTTACTGAATCTGATGTTTGGCAGGAAACTGCCGCTGCCATGTCATTAGTCGAAAAATTAATCACTGGATGGGATGACGCGATTGCAGACCAAAACTTTGCGAGCAACATGGATCTTGATCAACCGCGCTCGGAACGAGCAACTGCAATTGCTGGCGTTATGAATGGTGGTTCTGGCGTTACTCGGGTAGCTGGAAGTATGACTTCAAATACTCCAGCGCATGGAAAGTGGCTAGTTTCAAGTGAATCTGGACTAATTGAACTTGAGTTACTGATGAGTCCGACTCGTCCAGCAAAAATCCAGTCTTTAAAAGTGGCAAAAGCCCCAGATGAGTAAAGCATTCCCAGCAGTTGTCTAAGATTAAGAACGTGCTCATTCAAGCGCACCGATGTACCGAGAGATTTTAGATGTTCAAGCCAAGCGGCAAAAAAGTAACAAACTCTGATCACGCAACTAAAGCTGGGACACCCGCTCTCGTACTTGGCGCAACTGGAGTGGTATTCGGCGACATTGGCACGAGCCCTATCTATGCCATGAAACAGACTTTTATAATTTCTGGGTCTGAACCAGATCAAATTTTTGGAATCGCTTCCATGATTTTTTGGGCTTTGATGCTCGTAGTTTCACTTAAGTATTTAACTTTCGTCATGCGGGCAGACAATAGAGGCGAAGGTGGAATGCTGGCATTACTTTCATTGATGCCAGAGCACATCCGCTCCCCTAAATCTAGAAAACATTTAGCGCTTTTAATTCTGGTGCTAATTGGCACCAGTCTGCTTTTTGGTGATGGCGTACTTACACCAGCGATTAGTGTGCTTTCGGCAACGGAAGGGTTGGCACTTCTTAATCCGGAATTAGATGTAGTTGCCGTTCCAGCGACCGTTTTCATTCTTGCAATTCTGTTTGCTGTCCAATCTCGTGGGACAAATACCATCGGTAAAGTTTTTGGTCCAGTAACTTTTGTTTGGTTTGCGTTAATTGGATCACTGGGTGTCTACCGCATTTTGCAACATCCTGAAGTTTTGAAAGCGCTTTCCCCGACTTACGCAATTCAATATTTTCTAGACCATGGTTTGCATTCTGTATTTGTCTTAGCAGCTGTCATTTTGGTGGTTACTGGCGCCGAGGCGCTTTACACCGACATGGGACACTTTGGGGCAAAGCCAATTCGAATTGCCTGGGCAATAATTGTTGGCCCAGCCTTGGTCTTGAGTTATCTTGGCCAAGCTGCCGTATTAATGAACGATCCAGCAGCAATCTCAAATCCATTCTTTGCACTTGCGCCAAATAAAACTATGACTTTGGTTTTGGTTATTGTTGCAACGGCAGCAACGATCGTTGCTTCCCAAGCCCTGATAACTGGAGTGTTCTCACTCTCTCGACAAGCTGTGCAATTGGGGCTGTTCCCCCGGCTCACAATTCGACACACAAATGCAAATCAAGAGGGACAGATCTATGTCCCTATTGCAAACTGGCTAGTTGGATTTACCAGCATTTCATTAGTCATTGCATTTAAATCATCTTCTGCACTGGCTAGTGCATACGTGCTGGCGATTGCCGGGACTATGTCAGTAACAACAATTGCGTTTACCATAGTGGCGAGACAAATTTGGAAGTGGCCACTTTGGAAAATCGGGCCACTAGCTGCCATCTTCTTAGCCTTAGATATTGCGTTCTTAATAGGAACTGCAAGTAGATTCTTCGATGGTGGTTGGGTCCCTGTTGTGTTGGGTGCGTTAATTCTTACCGTAATGCTAATTTGGCGGGCCGGAAATCGAGCATTGAATCGAAAGATGCGCGACTCTAGTCGAACTTGGCAAGAAATCTATGCTGGATGTGAGTCTGGTGATATTTCACTGGTTCCTGGAGTTGGAATTTTCTTGGCATCACCGGCTGAAGTTGTTCCATCGGCTTTAATCTCTCATGTGACGATCATGCATTCCTTGCCCGAATCGGTAATTGTTGTAACGGTAAAGTCAGATGCCCAGCCGATAAGTAACACTCCAGTTTTAGTGGATCACATTACTGATCGCCTTTGCTTAGTAACAATTTTTTCTGGGTATATGGAAACGATTGTGATTCCTGAGGTACTTCAACGCGAAGTTCTATCAAGTGGTGTTGAAGAGAATGCCACTTATTACCTATCGGAACGTCACTTCTTAGCTACTGAGGATGGCGATTTAGGAAACCGCACTGAAACTATCTTTGAAATCCTGCATCGTAATGCAGTTTCGCCAACACAGTACTACGGACTTCCTTATGGCCGAGTAATCACAATCGGAACTCGAATCGATTTATAAGAATCAAAACTAAAGCCCGCTTTCTATTTTGAAAGCGGGCTTTAGTTTTTAGATTTACTTTCCAGCGTTTAGTAACTCAATTCGCAGGTCAGCAGTTGCCTTATGAGCTGACATTCCTTCAAAGCCAGCAATTGCTGAGTTATGCGGGGCAACTTGCATAGTTGATTCCCGAGTTGAGGTTTGGTAAGTGACAGGCTTTAAGAACCGGCCCACTGATAATCCAGAGGTGTACTTAGCGCCGCCGCCAGTTGGAAGCACGTGGTTAGTTCCGGTCGTTCCCTTGTCAGCGTAAGAAACTGTGGACCATTCCCCGATAAATAGTGAGCCATAGTTTTTTAAGTGCTTTAAGTAATAGTCATTGTCACCAGTCAAGATTTCCAAGTGCTCAGGCGCCAAAGTATCCATAACTTCAATGGCATCATCTGGAGTCTTGACTAAATAAACCGTGCCATAGTCACGCCAAGCTGGGCCTGCAATATATTCCGTGGAAAGTTCAGCTAGTTGACGCTTCACTTCCTGGATTACTGCCATACCTAATTCACGAGATGTCGTAACAAGTGAAGCTGGCGACTGCATGCCGTGCTCGGCTTGACCAAGTAAGTCGCATGCAACCATCCGGGCATCTGCAGTGTCATCAGCAATTACAGCAACTTCAGATGGACCAGCAAGTAAGTCAATTCCAACGCGACCGAAAAGTTGACGCTTTGCTTCGGCAACGTAAGCATTTCCGGCGCCGACAAGAATGTCCACTGGCTTTTCGCCAAGTAGTCCAAAAGTCATCGCGGCTAATGCTTGAACACCACCAATAATAAATGTGCGATCGACACCAGAAAGATATGCCGAGTAAAGCACGGCAGGATTACCGCCGGCTTCTGACATCGGAGGTGTGCAAGCCATTGTCATTGGTACGCCAGCAACTTTTGAAACACCAACTGTCATGAAGGCAGAGGAAAGAATTGGGAAGTTACCAGCTGGCAAATATGCGCCCACGCGCTCAATTGGAATATATTTCTGGCCAAGAACTACACCTGGTGTTGTTTCCAATTCGAAATCAACAAGGTGCTTGCGAGTCTCAACTGCAAACATCTTGGTGCGCTCGGAGCCAATTTCTAGCGCCTTGCGTAGTTCTGGCGACAAGGTGTCACCAGTTTTTGCTAAGTCAGCAGCGCTAAGTTCAAAATCTTTATCCCACTTATCAAGATCACGGGAGTACTTCTTGACTGCATCAATGCCGTTCTTTTCAATCTCTAGCAACATCTTTGAAACAGTTTCGATTACTTCAGGCAATCGCTGTGCTGGCGGGGAATCTAGTTCTGGGGCCTTAAGTACCTCAATGTCAGCTTTAAGAAACTTCTTGTCGGCTTCGGTAATTCGCATGGCTATACGTTACTTCCCTTCTTAGGTATTGCGTTGGCGTTTTGGTGAAACATGAATTGGAAAACCCAGACCCACTCGAGCGGCCTCGGGCAAAGTTTCGCTCATCGATGGATGTGGGTGAATGGTGTCAGCTAAATCTTGCAAACTTGCGCCCATTTCAATTGCCAATGTCACTTCAGCAATGTACTCCGAGGCACGAGGTCCGACAATTTGGGCGCCGAGAACGATGCCATCTGCGGTGTGAACCAATTGTGTGAAACCAGCCTTATCACCCAAAGTGAATGCGCGACCAGATGCTGCCATCGGGAACATCGCCACTTGCGCAGAGTAACCAGCGGTCGTTGCTTCTTCGAGCGTAAGCCCAGTCATGGCAATTTCTGGATCACTAAAAATGACAGCGGGAATTGCGGTTGGGTCAAAGCGCGCTGCATGACCACTCAAAACTTCAGCTGCAACGTGAGCTTCGGCGCTGGCTTTATGTGCCAACGCGGGACCAGGTGTGATGTCTCCGATTGCTGCGATCTTCGGAGTAACCAAAAGATCTGCGCCAACTTCTAGAATTCCACGAGCATTTGGTTTAACGCCGATTACTTCAAGGCCTAGATCATCGGTGTTTGGCGTGCGTCCAATTGCTACCACAACATAATCCACTGCTATTTGCGAAGTAACGCCGTCAGTTGTCACCGTCAGTGCTTTGCCATCATCTGAGACAACTGTGGTTTTTGTGCGAACTTCCACGCCAATTTCGGTGAGTCTACGAGCAACTGGCGCAACCAATGTTGCTGGCAATGCTGGCAGAATTCGTTCGCCAGCCTCGATCATAAAAACTGTAGAGCCAAGTTGCGCAAGAGCGGTACCAAGTTCCACCCCAATGTAACCAGCACCAACTATCGCAATAGTTTTTGGCAAAATGTCTAGTGCCAGCACATCGGAGGAATCTAAGATTCGGCTCCCATCATGTGGCAATTCGGCAATCATGGTGGGGCGAGAGCCTGTTGCGATGATGGCGTTCTTGAATTGGATGTGAGTTGGGGGCGCTTCGCCAAACTCTAGAACGCCTTGATCTTTGCGAGTAAATCTAAAGAAGCCTTGTCGGACTTCAACACCGGCAGTTTTTAGTAATTGTCGAACTCCGCCATTTAGTCCAGTTACAACTTCGGTTTTCCAAGTTTGAAAATCTTTCATATCAACACTTGGTTGCACTGAGATTTTCATGCCCCGCGCTGACCAGTCAGTAATGCCGTGAGTAGCGTGCGCAAGTTCAATTAGCGCTTTGGATGGGATGCAGCCAACGTTTACGCACACGCCGCCCAAGCCAGCTTCGCCATTGCTATCAACTAAAACTACGCTGCGACCCAATTGGGCTGCGGCTATCGCTGCAACATACCCACCAGGTCCGCCGCCTATGACTAACAAGTCAACTGATGATGGCATTTCTCCAACGACCACGACTACCTACTTATTTTCTAGAAGTGAAAGTGGCCGCAATAATAATTCTGCGATTTCGGAAACAAATGCGCCCAAGTGTGCGCCATCGTTTACTCGATGATCAGCGGCAACTACTATCGGCAAAACCATCCGGACCGTTGGAATCCCATCAACTGCTAAAACTTTTTCCGTGATTCGACCAAAGCCAGCGATCGCAACTTCTGGCGCATGAATAATTGGGGTTCCGAGCCAAGTGCCAAAGGAGCCAAAGTTGGTGAGCGTAAATGTGCCACCACTAAGTTGCTCTAGCGAAGCCTTCCGAGATTTTGCCAAGGCAGCTAAGTTATCTGTTTCCTGCACAAGTTCTTTTACCGAAAGATTCTGCGCATTTTGAATAACCGGAACGATTAAACCATCTTCGGTTGCTGTGGCAAAACCTAAGTTAACATTTTCAAATTGCTGTATTTCTGCAGCTTGGGAATCAAAGCGCGCATTAAATGTTTCATGTTTTGCAAGTGCCAGCACGCAGGCCCGCATTAAGAAAGGCGTAACTGAAAGTTTTTGCCCTTGCGATTCGAAATCCTTCATTAAGTCACTGCGCAAAGCCAGTAACGCCGTGGCATCAATTTCCTTAAATTCCAAAATGTGCGGGATTGTTAGAGCTTGCGACATGCTGGCAGCAATTTGTCTGCGCAGACCACGAAGTGGAATTACAGTTACGCCCGGCTCGGAAACGGTTGGCGTAACTTTTTGAGTTGATGTTTGTGAAGCTGTCGCGTTCGTTGTCGCAGCCTGTACATCTTCGGCAGTAATCTGCCCGTTTGGTCCGGAACCTAAAATATTTTCCAGAGCCACACCAAGGCTGGCAGCTAGTCGCCTGGTACTTGGACTGGCAAGTGGGCGAACATTTGTAGCACGAGCGCCCGGTGTCGATGGTGAATCTGATTTTTCGCTTGTCGTTACCGAACTTGGAACTGGTGTTGCCGGCGAAGCGTGCGCGCTGATGTCATTAGAGACTTCACCACTTGCTTCAATTTTCATCAGAGATGATCCAACAGCAAGTACGTCACCAGCAACTACACATAGTTCAATGACTTTTCCTGAGACTGGAGCTGGAATTTCAATTTGCGACTTATCTGTTTCAACAACAATTACTGGTTGATCTTCACTGACTACATCACCAACTGCTACCAGCCATTCAATTACTTCAGCTTCAGCGATTCCTTCGCCAACGTCAGCAAGTTTGTAATCAACAATCTGGCTCATGCGCTAGTCCTGGCCAAGGCGCTGACTTCCGAGACAACTCTGTCTACATCTGGAATGTATAAATCTTCAACGCCACCAAGTGGATACGGAGTATCTGGTGAAGAGATTCTGATAATTGGGCACTGCAAATCGTAAAAACATTCTTGCTGAATGGTCGCCACCAATTCACTGCCAAATCCCCCAGTTAATGGAGCTTCGTGCAAGATTGCGACTCGACCAGTTTTACTTACGGATTCTTTGATACCAGGTATGTCCAGGGGATTAAGCGAGCGTAGATCAAGCACTTCTACGCTGATGCCCTGCCCTGCTAATTCATCTGCGGCGCGCTGCGCAACATTGACTGCAGCTGACCAAGCAATCAAAGTTACATCCGTACCAACTTGCGCGATCCGCAACTTGCCAAGGGGAACTCGGTAACGCTCGTCAGGAACTTCATCTTTTGTTAAGCGGTAACCCTTGAGCGGTTCCAGAAATAGCACTGGATCATCACATGCCATTGCTTCTGCAAGTAATCCCTTTGCATCATAAGCAGTTGCCGGCGCAACAACTTTCAATCCTGGGGTGTGGGTGTAGAAAGCTTCAAACGCATCAGAGTGAAGCTCAGGGGTTCGCACGCCTCCACCAAATGGCGAGCGGATGACTAGTGGTAACGAGTGTCGCCCTTGTGAGCGATATCGCAGCCGTGCTACTTGCTGACCAATTTGATGAAATGCCTGATGACCAAAACCAAGGAACTGCAATTCGATAACTGGACGCAGGCCACTAATGGCTAAACCAATTCCTGACCCAACGATTACGCCTTCTGCAAGTGGCATGTCAACCACGCGATCTTTGCCGAATTTAGCTTGAAGCCCATCAGTTGCCCGGAAGACGCCACCAAGTACGCCAACATCTTCACCGATTACAACTACCCGGCTATCCTCTTGCATTTCTTGCGTTAGACATTCGCGGATTGCTTCAACCATTGTTTTTTCGCTCATACGCCGCCGCCATTGCGATTAGCCCAATCAGCTTGTTGATCCAACATGCGCTGCGGTGGCTCGGCGTAAACATGATTGAATAACGCATCACTCGTTGCAAGTGGAGTGCTGCGCGCAATATTCATTGCAACATCAACTTGCTCGGCGCAGCTATCATGCATCTCCTTGGCAAGTTCGTCATTCCAAATGCCTTTGCTGCGCAAATAATTTTCTATCCGAACAACTGGATCCTTTTGTTGCCACTTCTCAAGTTCTTGTTGATCAATGTACTTGGACGGATCATCAGCAGTGTTGTGTGCGCCAGTTCGATATGTCACAGATTCAATTAATGTTGGCCCACCACCTGCGCGCGCTTTTGCTACTGCGCTAGCTGTGACTTCGTGGACTGCAAGTAAATCATTACCATCGACAATTACGCCTTCAACGCCATAACCAATGGCGCGCTCTGCAAATGAACGTGCGGCCGTCTGTGATTCGCGCGGAGTTGAAATTGCCCAGCCATTGTTTTGCAAAAAGAAAATTACTGGAGCTTTAACAATTCCTGCAAGATTTAGACTTTCGTGGAAATCACCTTCTGATGATGCGCCATCGCCAAAGAAGGTAATGACTACTCCGTCACCACCTTGCATCTTTAATCCCCAGGCCAATCCAGTCGCTTGTGGAATTTGAGCCGCTAAAGATATCTGCATTGGCAACATGTTTACTTCGGATGGAATAGTTCCACCTTTTGGATTGCCCATGAAATAAAGCGCAAAGTTTTCCATTGGATAACCGTGGCGAATCAAAGCAGGAAATTCGCGATACTGCGGAACGATCCAGTCTCTTTTTGGATCTAGGGCCGTCGCGGCGCCAACAACTGAAGCTTCCTGCCCCCGAACGGATGAGAAAGTTCCAAACCGACCTTGGCGCTGCATACTTGTTGCTTTGTCATCAAAAACTCGAGTTAAAACCATGTAACGAAGCGCCTCTATTACTGCGGCATCAGACATCGGGGCTGAGCCGGAATCTAGAATTCCCGATTCGCTTAGGCGACTAAAGGGCGCAATCGGCGCGAAGTCTGGCAAGAAGCGAGAGATGCTCATCTCTGCACTATTCCACGCCCTAACTAGCATTGGCAAGTTGTAAAAGCCTTGACTTGCGGACTTTTTTGCCAAAGAATGATTAGTGCATGCAATAGTGCATTCAAAAAGGGCCTTTGGGAGGCACCGTGATCTACCAAGCTCGAGCAGGGCAAGTTGCCTACGGTTACGCAATTGGCATGTTGTGTGCAGAGTGGCACATACCTTTTATTCCAGGTGACTTGAATAACGCCGGGACCTTCTCTTTTCCGGTTCGTTATGAATCTGTGAAAGGCGTTTCCGGCGCCGAAGTTCTGCGTGGCAATGGTGAAAATTATGCGCAAATTATGGCTGATGCCGCCAAGAAACTTGAAGCTGAAGGCGTGCGAGCGATAACTGGCAACTGTGGTTTTATGGCTGGGTTCCAAGAGTTTGTGGCAAGTCAGGTAAACATTCCAGTTTTCTTAACAAGCTTGGTGCAAATTCCAATGTTGTTAAACATGTTAGGAAGCCAACATCACATCGGTATTTTAACTGCAAACTCAGCCTCACTCACTGATGGCTTGCTTGCTAATGCAGGGATAACTGATTCATCACGATTAACAATTCAAGGAATGGAAACCTACAACCATTTCAACGATGTAATTTTGAAAGAATTAGGCACGCTAGATGAAGACAAGATGCGAATGGAAGCTGTTCAAGCCGCTAAAGATGCAATCAAGCGCGATCCTGCCATCCGCGCATTTATGTTGGAGTGCAGCGACTTGCCCCCGTATAGTAAGGCAATTGAAGAAGCAACTGGGTTACCCGTATTTGATTGGGCAAACTTTATTAACTATGTATACAACGCCACGGTTCCGCGAAGTTACAGTGGAATTGTTTAGATCTAACTAAAAACCAAAAAGGATAATTATGAGCAACGTCGAAACATTCAATCCAAGTTCACTTGGCCCAGCAATCATGCCTTACTCAAATGCCGCAGTTGCAAATGGTTTTATTTTTGTAGCTGGACAAGTATCGCTGGATCCAGAAGCAAACGTTGTTGCACCAAACGATCCGTATGAGCAGACCAAGCACATTCTGGGAAGAATTAAAGTAATTCTTGCGGAAAAAGGAGCGACTTTAACTGACATCGCTTCCACCTCGGTATACATAACTGACTTAGCTCATTTGCCGGAATACAACAGAGCCTGGGCTGAAATCTTCGGAGATCACCGGCCAGCGCGCGCAACAGTCGTATGTGGGTTATTAATTGAAGGACTAGTCGTTGAAGTTACCGCAATTGCAGCCTTGCCATAACGGTTAATCGGCCATAGATTCAAGTAGAAAAACTTAGGAGTCAGTGTGAAAACAATCGTTGTTGGCGGCGGAGTCGTTGGTATAACAACTGCTTACTACCTTTATAAAGAAGGTTACGAAGTTGTTGTTGTCGACAAAGCAAACTCAGTTGGATCGGAAGCGACCTCAGTTAACGCTGGACTAATTGCGCCTGGACATTGCTTTGCTTGGGCATCACCGGCTGCTCCAAAAATGCTATTTAAATCATTACTTGGCGAAAAGACTTCGATTCGAGTTAAGCCAACTTTGAACCCTCGCTTTTTATGGTGGGGTTTGCAATTCATGCGAGAGTGCACTTCCGAACGCGCTGCAATTAACACTTTGGCCAAAATGCACTTATGTGATTACAGCCAAACCAAATTGGATGAGATTGCACTCGCTGAAGGCATTGACTACCAAGGTGTCGACAAGGGCTTGCTTTATCTCTACCGCGATGCTGCTGAACTTGAACTTGGCATGGGCAAGATGAAATTACTAACTGACAATGGGCAAAAACTTGAGCAATTAGATATGAAGGGGCTGGCAGCTGTTGACCCTGCTTTTGGAAATTCAAAAGTTGAACTAGCGGGCGCAATTCATGCACCAAACGATGGCAGCGGAAACTCTGAGCTGTTTACTCAGAAACTAACCGATCTTCTCGTAAGCAAGGGCGTTGAGTTCAAACTTGGTGTTACTGCAAAATCATTCGTTGCTGACGGCGATCGAATTATTGGATTGCAAACTGACCAGGGGATACTTTCCGCGGACAATTACGTTCTCGCCATGGGAGCTTGGAGTCCATTCCTATCTCGCACTGTTGGGCAAGACCTTCCGGTTTATCCTGCCAAGGGTTTCTCCATGACTTTTGATCTAAAAGACAAATCTGTTGCGCCAGAACTTGGCGGCGTTGATGAAAAAACGCTAGTTGCTTGGTCACCTATGGGTAATCAATTGCGAATGTCCTCCACTGCGCAATTTTCTGGCTTTGATGTATCCCATAAACCAGAAGATTTTTCAGCAATTCGTTCAACAGCTAAAGAACTTTGGCCAGACGCTGCTGATTGGGATGGTGGCAAAATGACCGCTGGCTTGCGTCCAATGACACCAGATGGTCCACCAATTATTGGTAAAGGTAAGAAGCACCAAAATCTTTACTACAACACTGGTCATGGGCACATGGGTTGGACTATGGCAAGTGGGTCAAGTGCTGCGCTCGTTGACATCATTGCTGGTCGCACCCCAGAAATCGCTATGGATCCATTTGTTGTTCGCAGTTACCGCAAGTAGGTAATTGTGAAAACTGCTCTGATAACTGGTGGCGCTAAAGGAATTGGTTTAGCAATTAGTCAAGAGCTAATTAACGATGGCTGGAATGTCGTTATCACCGGTCGTGACGAAACTGCTCTTGCCAATGCCGTTGCCGGACTTGCAACAGGTCCTGGCAAAGCAGTGGGCAAAGTTATGGATGTGCGAGATCGCGCTTCGATAGATGCAATTTTTGCTGAAATGCGTACTGAGTTTGGATCGCTTGATTCTTTAATCAATTGCGCTGGCGTAATTATTCGCGATGAATCCGAAGTCTTGAGTGAACAAGACTGGAATACCGTAATTGATACTGACTTAAGTGGCGTATTCAAATGCAGCCAAGCGGCGTATTCTGACTTAGTTAAATCCCCCGGCGCCACAATCGTGAATGTTGGCTCAATTGCTGGCAGCGTTGGTATCGCGGGGCGCGCAAGTTACACCGCAGCAAAAGCTGGTCTTGAAGGTTTAACTCGAACTCTTGGCTTGGAATGGGCGCAGCGTGACATTCGGGTAAATGCAGTCGCCCCAGGTTGGACTCGCACTGAAATGGTCGCGGGCGGGATTAAAGATGGCAGGCTATCGGAAGCAGCACTTACTGCTCGAATTCCACAACAGCGTTTGGCCGAACCCAGTGAAATTGCAAAAGTTGTTAAATTCTTGATGTCAGCCGATTCAAGTTACATAACCGGCCAAACTATCGTGGTTGATGGCGGCATAACAATAAACGGAAATTCTTAGATCGTTTTTTAGCGCAACTTAAGTAGCGTTACTTTCAGTGCTTCCAAAACATGCTCTTGAGCGGCGGCGTCTGCTTGATCTCCATCATGGTTTTTGATTGCTTTAAGAATCAATGCGTGACCTTTGATTGAGATCTTGGTTTCTTCTTTGGTGTACAACTCAGAAATTCGATAGTTGAAAAAATGCTGACTATTGCTGCGATTAATCCGATCAAGTCTGGAATTACCACAGGCGGTAAAAATGGCAGCATGAAATTCATCATTTAAATCCACAATGAGTTTGCGGTCATTAGAGGCGATCAAAGAGTCCCGGTGAGCGCCAATTGCTTCAATTTCCTTGTAAGCGCTGGTGCCAGTTTTCTGGGCCGCTAATCGAGCAGCCATTCCTTCAAGAGCAGCGCGTACTTCATAAATCTCAATGATTTCTTCTTTAGTGTGTTCGCGGACTATATATCCTCGTTTAACTGCAACGACCAACTGTTCAGCCTCAAGTAACTGCAGGGCTTCTCGAATTGGAGTGCGCGAGGTGCTTAATCGCTCCGCTAAATCTGCCGCAATTAATCTTTCATTGGGACGAATTTTTCCTTGAATGATTTCATCGCGTAACCGTGTTAGTGCTTCAAACGTCAGTGACCCTTTTGGTGAGGAATCTGTCATTTGGACGCAACCCTAACTGGCCAGTAGCAATTTGTTTAAGCATAACTGAAGATAAGATTGAGGGAAAGAAACCTAGTGTTATGGATTCCGCACATGAGTTACGAGTTTGATAAAGACCCGCAAGTTAAAGAGTTCGCGTTGCGCGTTCGTAGTTTCATTAATTCTGAAGTGATCCCACATGAGCCAGAATTAAATCCAGACTCACACGGAATAAATCCAGATTTGCGAATTACGTTACAGAACAAAGCCCGAGCAGCAAATGTGTTTGCTCCCACTGCGCCAAAAGAATTTGGTGGTCGCGGATTTAATCATTGTGCCCAAGCTGTAATCCTGGAGGAAAGTGGCCGCAGCTTGCTAGGGCCAACTGCACTTAACTGCGCAGCGCCAGATGAAGGCAATATATTGTTGTTAAACAAAATTGCAACACCAGCTCAGCGTGCTAAATATCTGGCACCACTGGCTAAAGGTGAAGTAAGGTCTTCCTTTGCAATGACTGAGCCGAGTCCAGGTGCTGGCGCAGATCCCAATTTACTTTCCACTTCCGCGCAAAAGTCCGGCTCAGGCTGGGTGATCAATGGAAACAAGTGGCTCATTACTGGAGCAGATGGCGCAGCATTCTCGATAGTCATGGCAAAGACTTCTGGTGGCGCAACTATGTTCTTGGTTGACGCTGATAATCCCGGCATGAAAGTGGTTCGCAGTCTCGACACTTTGGACAGCGCTTTTACAGGTGGCCATGGTGTCGTGGACTTTACGGACTGTGAAGTTTCAGATGATGCCGTGCTTGGCCAGATTGACGAGGGTTTTGTAAATGCCCAGGTCCGTCTTGGTCCAGCTCGCCTGACACATTGCATGCGTTGGCTTGGCGCCGCGCGCCGCGCACACGAATCTGCTGTTGACTACGCAGCGTCGCGACCAATGTTTGGCACCGAACTTGCTTCCCTTGGTATGGCGCAACAGATGATTGCAGATAATGAAATTGATATAGCTGCGTGCCGCGCTTTGATTCATCGAGCTGCCTGGGTACTGGACCAAGGTTTACCAGCGCGCGCGGAAACTTCGATTGCAAAAACTTTCGTTGCAGAGGCAACATTTCGAATTGTTGACCGTTCGATGCAATTATGCGGTGCTAAAGGAACTTCAAGTGAACTTCCAATAGCGCATATCTTCCGAGACATCCGACCGTTTCGAATTTACGACGGTCCTTCGGAAGTACATCGCTGGTCAATTTCTCGACGTTCCGTGCGTCACTCACAGGCTGGCAAGTTGCCTGGGGACTGGGCTTGAGTCCTACCGACCCTCCTGGGCTAAAGCTTGATTCGCTATTGCAGTGGATGTCATCAAACATTTCTGGAGTAGATGACAGCGCTAGGCTGCAAACAACTTTGTTAGCCGGTGGGCGTTCAAACATTTCCTATAAGTTGACCGATGCTAGCGGTTCAAGTTGGGTGTTACGTCGACCACCGCTTGGCCACATCATGCCATCCGCGCACGACATGGGCCGAGAGTTCCGAGTTTTATCTGGCTTAAATTCTGTTTCCTTTCCAACACCAAAAGCACAAGGCATCTGCGCCGATGAGGAAATAATTGGTTCAAAATTTATGCTGATGGATTTTGTTGATGGTCGGGTTATCGAGTCTGCCGAAACCGCGATGACATTAAGTGATGTTCAAGCAGGCGTAATTTCGCAAAACTTAGTTGACACTCTGGCGAAACTTCATCGCGTTAATCCTGCTGACGCAGGGCTGGATCAATTAGGTCGTCCTGAGGGCTACTTACAACGACAAGTTAAGCGCTGGGGCGAGCAATGGCAATTGACTAAAACCCGCGAATTAGTCGAGATCGAAGAACTTCATAACTGGCTTGAAGACGCAATTTCAAAACTTCCAACTAACTTGCCTTTCGCCATTGTGCACGGTGATTATCGGATCGATAACGTAATTTTGGATCCTAAAACTAGCGAGATTATTGCTGTTCTGGATTGGGAGATGTCCACTCTTGGGGATCCCATTTCTGACTTGGCCATCTCACTCGTCTACTGGAGCCAAGCGGGCGACACATTGCGCAACCAAATTCCGGTGGCACAGGAAGTCACAAGTGGTCCTGGATTTTGGACTCGAGAGCAAGTAGTCCAGCGCTACGTTTCTCAAACTGGTTACGACATTTCGCATCTAGATGAATGCGTGGCACTAGCTTGCTTCAAACTCGCAGTAATTATGGAATCAATTCATCATCGAAATCTAAGTGGCCAACAACTTGGCGCTGCCGCTGGGGCGCAAAGCACAATGGGTCAAGCAACTGTTGCATTAACAAAACTTGGACTTGCTGTTATTTCGATGGGCGCGATCGCAGCATTAAACAGCTAGCCCATTACGGTGCCCGATGAATTTTCATTCAGGGCTCGCTTGCGCGAAAAAGTTCCCAGATTTATGTCTTGATTTGTATGCTCAGTGCGGTAAACAACGGGATCTAAATCATGATCCTTGCCCGCTTGCACTTCGGTAATAAGCTGTGCCATTAAGCGCCCAGCTGTTGGAGCGTTCTTGAACTGATTACCACTGCTACCAATAGCCATGAAATAACCTGGCAACTCACTTTTGTCATAAATCGGCGTCCAATCTGATGACACGTCGTAAACGCCAACCACACCACTAGCACTTGATGGCACTTTCAGATCTGGCAGGCGCCTTGCTGCTCTAGTAACTTGCGCATCAAATAATTCTTGCGTGCGCACCATGTTCACATCATCTGGATCAGTTATCCATTGATATTCATCACACTCTGGTTCCGTGCCACCAACTAAGAAGGCATGACCAGATTCTGGACGAATATAAACACCTAAATCTAAA
Source organism: Actinomycetes bacterium (assembly GCA_037619625.1). Classification (GTDB taxonomy): domain Bacteria; phylum Actinomycetota; class Actinomycetes; order S36-B12; family UBA5976; genus UBA5976. Next base: position 657 of record JASJMK010000080.1, on the reverse strand, counting down.
TCGCCAATGATCGGGTTGTTATCAAATTGAATTGGCGCAGCAACGTGGTGAACTTCTTGGCGCATCGGACGAACAGAAACGGTGAAGTCGGAACCAACACCCGCTAGTTCATTAATTGCACTTGCCCAAGGTCCAGCAACATTTACTACGACTGGAGATTCGATTTGTTCACCATCATCTAATTCAACGCCACAAACTTGACTATCAGATTTTAGAATTTCTACTACTTGTTTTTTAAATTTGAATTCAACGCCTAACCGCATGGCAGCATTCGCTAAGTTAACTGTCGCAAGGAGCGGATCGTTAACGTAGCCACCTTCTGGGGTGTACATAGCCTCAATCGAATCAGTTGCGTCATCCCAGAAAGCATCTTCTTGAATCTGTTTTGGTGGCCAATAACTTCCAGTATCAATTCCTGGAACTATTTCTTGCATACGTGTGGCAACAACTACTTCGTGTGCAATTCCAACTGCAGTAAACAGTTCTTGGGTACGCGGAATTGATACAACGGGAACTTTCATCATTAAGACGCCAATATTGCGAACTTCGGCAATGACTTCATTATCTGGCGCAGCTAAATGCGCCCGCCAGTTTTTCCAACAGTGGAATGCTTCCCAGGCCAGAGCAACTGCGTCGTAACTTGAATAGTTAAATCGA
>JASJMK010000079.1:0-5813 GCA_037619625.1 Actinomycetes bacterium | reverse complement strand
TGAGAGTAAGTGCATTGTCTGTAATCGCTGCGTTCGCGCCTGCGACGAAGTGCAAGGCACTCTTGCCTTAACCATTGAAGGACGTGGCTTTAATTCAAAGGTAAGCCCAGGTGGCTTGAACTTTCTATCGAGTGAATGTGTATCTTGTGGAGCTTGTGTCCAAGCTTGCCCAACGGCAACACTGCAAGAAAAGTCTGTAATTGATTTAGGTATGCCAACTAGGACTGTTGAAACCACTTGTGCTTATTGCGGAGTCGGTTGTTCATTCAATGCAGAGCTACGCGGCGATGAATTAATTCGAATGGTTCCAACAAAAACTGGTGGAGCTAACGAAGGCCACAGTTGCGTAAAGGGTCGATTCGCTTGGGGTTATGCCTCACATAATGACCGAATAACCACGCCAATGTTGCGTGAGAAAATTACTGATGAATGGCGCGTAGTTTCTTGGGATGAAGCGATCCAATTCACGGCCACAAAGTTCAAGGCAATTCAAGAAAAGTATGGTGACAACAGCATTGGTGGTATTTCGTCGTCACGCTGTACTAATGAGGAAATTTTCGTTGTCCAGAAAATGGTTCGTGCTGCTTTTGGCAATAACAACATTGATACTTGTGCGCGAGTTTGCCATTCTCCAACGGGCTATGGCTTAAGTACTACTTTCGGAACCTCAGCTGGCACCCAAGATTTTAAATCTGTTGATTACTGCGATGTAATTGTTGTCATCGGTGCCAATCCAACGGATGCTCATCCAGTATTTGCTTCGCGCATGAAGCGACGAATTCGTGCTGGCGCAAAGCTAATCGTGATTGATCCGCGCAAGATTGACCTCGTTGAATCTGCTCACATCAAAGCCGACTTCCACTTACCACTACAGCCCGGAACTAATGTGGCAGTAATTAACGCAATTGCGCATGTAATTGCGACTGAAGGTTTAATAGATGAAGAATTCGTAGCGGAGCGCTGCGATCCAGGTCAGTTCAAACGTTGGCGAGCATTTATTGAACTTCCCGAAAACAGTCCAGAAGTAGTTTCCGCGCAATCTGGAGTTCCGGCGCAATTGATTCGCGAAGCTGCTCGGATGTATGCCGCTGGTAATAACTCCGCAATTTATTATGGACTCGGCGTTACTGAGCATTCTCAGGGTTCAACCATGGTTATGGGGATGGCCAACTTAGCCATGGCAACTGGAAACATTGGGCGCGAAGGAGTTGGCATCATTCCATTGCGCGGCCAAAACAATGTGCAAGGCGCTTGCGATATGGGTTCATTCCCGCACGAACTTTCGGGTTATCGACATGTTTCTGACAATGCAGTGCGCGAACAATTTGAAATGTTGTGGGATGTAAAGCTGTTACCAGATCCTGGAATGCGCATCCCAAACATGTTTGACAACGCTATTTCTGGAGAATTCCGTGGAGTATTCGTACATGGCGAAGATATCGCACAATCGGATCCAAACGTTAAACATGTTCACCGAGCTCTTGAATCGATGGATCTTGTCGTCGTACAAGATTTATTCCTGAACGAAACCTCAAAGTTTGCGCATGTTTTCTTGCCAGGAACTTCATTCTTAGAAAAAGATGGCACCTTTACTAATGCTGAGCGTCGTATCAATCGGGTACGCCCAGTTATGGCGGCCCGCAACGGTAAGCAAGAGTGGCAAATAGTTTGTGAAATCGCGCAAGCCATGGGTTATGACATGCATTACGACAATGCTGCTGCGATTATGGACGAAATAGCGCAAATCACCCCAACTTTTAAGGGCGTGAGTTTTGCCATGCTGGACCAGGTGGGTAGCGTGCAATGGCCATGTAATGATGCAGCTCCAACTGGCACGCCAATTATGCACATTGATAATTTCGTTCGTGGCCAAGGTCAGTTCATGGAAACGCCTTTCGTCCCTACTGAAGAGCGTTCAAATCGTAAGTTCCCACTTTTACTTACCACTGGTCGAATTTTGAGCCAGTACAACGTGGGCGCGCAAACTCGTCGGACTCAGAACACCACATGGCATACCGAAGATTTACTCGAAATTCATGAGGCAGACGCAGCAATGCGAGGAATCGTAGATGGACAGAAAATCGCGATCACAAGTCGAATTGGCGAAACGATCTTAACTGCGCACGTTACGCAGCGAGTCCCAGCAGGTGTGGTTCACACAACTTTTCACCACCCACAAAGTGGCGCAAATGTTATTACGACTGAATTCTCGGACTGGGCAACCAATTGTCCCGAGTACAAAGTGACGGCTGTCGAAATTCGTCCGGCAGAATCAAGTGCACCCGCCACCAATACTCTCGATGAAGTTCTGGCAAAGGTCTAGTAATGGATGTCGCAATACTTACTCGAATGGCCGAGCAAATTGAACGTAACATTCCTGTCCATGACGACACTTACTTAAGAATTTCGGAGCACTTAGTGAAATTCTGGACGCCGCAAATGCGTACGGATTTTTATCAGCAGGTCACGAAAAATCGAAAAGATTTCAGCGCAACTTTAAATAAAGTTGTTGATGATCTTCGCGCAAAAGCTAACGCTTAGTTAATCCGCCAAGGCAATGGCAAAATCCGAATTAAAGTTCCAGCAGGATTTTCGCCAGGTGAAATTACCCCTAAACCATCCGCGTGAGAGAGTCCGCGCAACATCGCCGAGCCTCGGAATTCGGTAAGTTGCGCTTTGCCAGAAGTGAGCACTATCGGCACCACGCGAGTTTGCTCACATGGATAACCCAGTTCAAGTTGTGTTTTCGCCATGCGGTAATTTTCTTGACCAGAAAGTCCCCGAAGTGCTGGGGCAACAATAGTCAAAAAACCAACCAGAGCAGCCAGTGGATTTCCGGGAAGCCCAGCAACTAACTGGCCGCTGGGTAATCTTGCGAGCAAACAGGGATGGCCAGGTCGCATAAAAATTTCATCAATAACGTAAGTGGCAGTTAATTCCATAAGCGCAGTTCGCAGATAGTCGTGCTCACCATGAGCACTGCCGCCAGTTACCACAATGATTTCGTCAGTACTTGAAGAAATTAAATTCTTAAGTTGAGCAAGATTATCGGGACAATTAATGCTCGAACTCACATTCGCACCAAGATATTCAACCCAGGAAGAAACTTGGATAGTAAGCGAATCGCGAATCTGACCAAGTTCAGGCGTGCCACTTGAAACGAGTTCACTTCCAGTAACGATTATCGAGACATCTGGTTTGTCATAAACTAAAATCTCATCGATTTGAGAACTTGTTGCCAGGCCCATTACGGCCGGAGTTAAGAGAGTTCCTGCTGCGGCAATAATCTCGCCAGCTTCAGCTTCGTCACCAGGAGTGCGAATGTGCTGGCCGGGTGTGAAAGAATTTTTACTAGCTACCGCTCCATCGAACAGACTTGCTAATTCGCCAGGGATCACGAACGAACAGTGTGGCGGTAAGTGTGCTCCCGTGCTTACTTTCAGTGCGCAACCAGATTCCAAGTAGGGCAAGTAGCTCCCAGCGTGGAGTTCTCCGACAATGTTCCATGGCCCAGGGCCAAATACCGCATAGCCATCCATCATCGCAGTATGAGCGGGTGGCAACGAGATTTGGGAAACTAGAGATTGCGCCAAAACTTGATTTAGTGCCTGCGCCAGGGGCAGCGAAATTACAGACTTAGCAACCACGGATTCGTTGCTAAGGGCAACTGCTAAATCCCATGCCACATTGTGATTATTGTCCCCAGTCATAGACATAATCTACCGAACCCATGTCATGATTTAGACCTGATGAACAACGTTGAATCAATAATTGTTGCCGGTGGTAAAGCCTCGCGACTGAGCGGAATTGATAAGGCGATGCTGCCATTTGGGTCAGCCGGCAACACATTGCTAGCCGATGCAGTAGCCGCGTGTCCCGGCCGAGTTTTTGTTGTGGGTTTACCTCGCGACATTGCCGCGGCAGTAATCGCGCGCGTGATATGGGTTTCTGATTTAAATCCAGGTGGTGGTCCAGCTGCGGGAATCTGGTCAGGCCTAGAACACGTGGACACAGAATATGTATTTATTTCCGCCGGTGATCAAACTCTGGATTCAGACACCGTAACTGCAATCATCGAAACTGCCTCGGGAAATGATGGCGCTTGGGCTATTCGCGAAGATGGCCTAGGTCAGCCACTTTGTGCCTGCGTCAGAACGCAATTACTTAGGGATTTGCTGGCACCGACGCAAGGGATAAACCTTTCGCCACTTCGGTTACTTTCGACTTTAAATATGGTCGGCGTTAGTGTGAAGCCAGGACAGGTTACGGATTTTGATACTTGGGCAGATGTAACTAAAGCGGTTAAACGGAGTGAATCGATGGATCAGATTACGCAAATGTGGTTAGCTCGGGTTGCTGCGATATTGGAAGTGGATCAACATGGATTTCCAGTTGCAGAACTTCTTGACTTAACTCGCGAAGTTGCTCACGGCGTCGAACGTAAGTCCGCGCCATTAACGACGTATCTACTTGGCTACGCTGCAGGGAAAAAGTCTTTAACATCAGCCGAAGTTACCGATCTACTTAGCCACGTTTCCAAAGCAGTGCAGGAATGGGAAACCGTTGACTAGCGACGAACCAATTTCAGCAACGCAACGTATTCAGGTTTCTAAAACTGACAGTGACGTTAGCGTTAGTGATCACGTCGTTGGGGAGGAGCCACTTGAAATTCGAATTGACGGTGGCGCAGGATTACAACAACTCGCAATCACAATGCGAACACCAGGGGCGGACATTGAACTAGGCGCAGGTTTTTTGTGGTCCGAAGGATTACTAAGAAATCGAGAAGATTTAATTGGAATCACAACGTGTAAAGACAAAGAACTATCACCGCGGGAACAAGAAAATGTAATTGTCGCAAGAGTTAAGGCTGATGCACCCGCAGTTACACGAATAATGGAGCGAAGATTCACCATTTCAAGTGCGTGTGGTGTATGTGGCTCAACACATATTCATGATCTGCGCGAGCGCGGCTGTAAAAACGTAGCTACACCTGGATTAAATGACCACGAGCTCGCAAAACTTCCAGACCTAATGCGTCCCAAGCAAAAGATTTTTGATAAAACTGGCGGCCTTCATGCTGCTGGGCTATTTGACCCAACCGGAAAATTAATTGTCGTTCGCGAAGATGTTGGCCGCCACAATGCCGTGGACAAGGTTATTGGATACGCCTTGATGAATGACATGTTGCCGCTAGCTGGATATTCACTGGCAATTTCTGGTCGTGGAGGCTTTGAAATAATTCAAAAAGCAATCGCAGCGCAAATCTCAGCAGTCGTGGCCGTGTCGGCGCCGACTTCATTAGCTGTTGAAACTGCGCGCGAATTTGGATTGACTTTGCTTGGCTTTACTCGCAATGGTGTGGCGACAAAATATTCACCTAATTCGCAGTAAACAATTTCGTTCGCTGCTTGGAGAGTTCGAAAAGCAGATCGGCAACATCTTGTGGTGAATCCACCCGCCAAGGTGCTGCGGTGGGTCCATCGCCGACCTTCACTCCGACATCGGGAGCACGCAGCGTTGTGAATACCGACTCGTCCGTGACGTCATCGCCGATGAACAGGACCATGCTGGCACTTACCCGGTGCCTGAGCGCCGTAACGGCATCAGACTTTTGGGCATGCATAACGCTGAGCTCAATGACTTTCTTGCCGTGTTGGATGACAATCCCTGGGAACTGCCCGGGGCCCATGACGATGCGTTCAATGAGGTCCTTGCCATCCGCGGGCGCGCAGCGACGCACATGAATAGCGACACTGCCAGGCTTAATCTCGATATGAGCGCCGCCAATGTCGCTGCTCAGTTCAGTGCTT
>JASJMK010000078.1:0-42870 GCA_037619625.1 Actinomycetes bacterium | reverse complement strand
GTGCGGGTCAGTTTGAAGTCACGATGACGCCTCAAGGCGCTCTTACTGCATGTGATCACGCAGTTATCCTTAAAGAATTAATCAGGCATGTTGCCCGTGAAAATAAACTACGCGCATCATTTGTGCCAATCCCACACCCAGATGGGTTCGGCAATGGGGTCCACGTGCACTTATCCTTGACAAAAAATGGCAAGCCATCTACCTACGATCCGCACGGTAAAGCGGGCTTATCAAGTGTCGCTGAATCTTCATTTGCCGGAGTTTTGGATCATGCTGCGGGAATCTTGGCATGGACGGCTCCAAGTCAGGTATCCGCGTTGCGTTTGACCCCGCATCGTTGGAGTGCAGGAGGAATTTGCATTGGCCGGCAAAATCGTGAGGCATTACTCCGGATTTGCCCAATTCCAAGTGGCTCAGATCCTAACAAAATATTTAACGTCGAATTTAGGGCTGCAGACGCAACAGCCAACCCATATTTAGTTATGTCGTGTCTAATTAACGCAATGTGCGATGGACTAGATCGTGACTTAAAAATCGATCAAATTGTCGATGATCATATAGATAACCTAAACGTTACGCAGTTACCAGTTACTTTAAATCACGCTATCGCAGCATTTAAAGCAGATAGTGTGATGCAAAGTTGGTTCGCTAAAGACCTAATTGACACTCATTTAGGTATCCGAGCCAGCGAAGAACAAACTTTAATGGGTCTTGATAGTGCTGCGAAGTGTGCTCGATATAACGAAGTTTATTAGGGTCGTTTATGAGTTCAGATATTCAAGATTACGTAGATCATGTTGGATTAGTCGACCATCACGTTCATGGAGTTTACGACAACAGCCCGACCGTAGATGAATTTTCAAAGATGATTACTGAATCAGATCGTCAACCAAAGTCTTTAAATATTGCTATGAATAGTCAAGTCGGTTTTGCAACTAGAAAATGGTGCGCCCCGCTACTTGATTTGCCGGCTCATTGTGACCCTCAAAGCTATTTTGCCAGGCGGATAGAATTGGGTGCACCTGAGGTTAACCGCAGATTTTTAGTAGCGTGCGGTGTGACGCATTCTTTAATTGAAACTGGTTTTAGAGGCGATCAAATCCACGGCCCAGAAGCAATGGCCGTGCTAGCTGGTCACAAAGTAGACAGAGTGGTTCGACTTGAAACCACTGCTGAAAAACTTTTAGATTCAGGAACAGTACAGGCCGGGTCATTTATTGCTGATTTCGCTCTTGAACTCAATTTTGCCTGCCAAGGTGCGGTTGGTCTTAAAAGCATTGTGGCTTATAGATACGGCTTACACTTCGAACCATCACCACCAAGTCAACAAGAAGTCCAGAGAGCAATTGAACCCGTACTTCGACAAGTGGATTCAGGGGCGCCAGCAAGAATTGATGACCCGATCTTGTTAAGACATCTTATTTTCGCTGGACTTGAACTTGAGCTTCCGATGCAGTTTCACATAGGTTATGGCGATCCAGACTTGTATTTGCATTTATGCGACCCGCTGTTAATGACAAATTTCATTAAGCACGCCGAGTCTCGAAAAGTTCCAATCATGTTGCTGCACACATACCCGTTTCATCGAAATGCAGGGTATTTGGCGCAGATGTTTGAAAATGTATATCTGGATGTTGGGTTAGCAATTAATTACACCGGTGCTCGCAGTGAAGCGATCATTGCCGAGTCTTTAGAACTTGCGCCATTTCATAAAATCTTGTTTAGTTCGGACGCTTGGGGTTTGTCGGAGCTAACCTACCTGGGCGCCGCAATGTTTAGGTATGGCTTCGGCAGAGTTCTGGCAGATTGGGTCGACCAGGGGCTTTGGAGTTTAACCGATGCAAAGCATGTAACTGATAGCGTCGGTTACGCAAACGCCAACCTGGCTTACCGGCTTACTTAGTTAAGAGTAAACATGGCTTCAAGTATTAATCCGTTGGTCCAAGATTTTTTGGCACGAGATGCAGCAAGCGTTGCCGGTGTCGAAAAGCTGAGATTTTTCCCGCTGGTGGCAGAGTCGGGTAATGGAACAATTTTGGTTGAGCCTGGGGGCCGCGAACTTTTAGATTTTTCAAGCAGCTGGACAGCTGGTGGCCTTGGTTATGGAAACCCAATAGTCACCAAAGCGATTATCGAAGCCGCAACAAACCCGCCAGGTTTTGGCGGCATTTCAGCGATTCATCCCGATTTGGTCAAATTCGCGGAACTTCTGATTTCAATCGTCCCAGGTGAGAATAACCGACGTGTCTATATCGGAAATACTGGTTCGGATGCAAACGACGTCGTACTGCGAGCCTGCAAGTTCAATACCGGAAAGTCTCGAGTAATCACTTTTGAAAATAGCTATCATGGCGGACTCGGATTTGCGATGGGGGTATCAGGTGTGCATGTTGGTACTCATGCAACGGCAGCGGAAGGGGCAACATTTGTTCCGTATCCTGATCCGTTTCGCCCACATTTCGGAAATATTGCGGACTCTGTTGCAGATTCATTGGAGCGAATCCAAAGTGAGTTTGAAGCCGGTGACGTGGCCTGCTTGATTATGGAGCCAATTCAATCTGATGGCGGGTTAATAGTGCCACCACTTGGATTCATGAAAGCGGTCTCAGCACTTTGCAAAGCTTACGAAGTTCTGTTCATCTGCGATGAAGTGAAAGTTGGTCTTGGCCGAACCGGCCTGCTTCACGCTTTTCAACGCGATGATGTTATTCCCGACATAGTGACTTTTGGGAAGATGCTAGGCGGCGGCTTGCCATTATCGGCAGCTATTGGGCCAGCAAGAATCCTGGATGGACCAACTGGCTCTGCTTTAATGACTGCCGCTGGTAACCCGATATGTGTAGCTGCGGGAATTGCTGCGTTAGAGGTAATCATTTCTCAGGACCTTTCTAGTCAGGCTGAAAATGCGGGTAAAAAACTTCGAGAAATATTTGATGAAAAGATCGTGGAGTTTGATATTTCCGATGTAGTTGGAGATGTGCGTGGGCACGGGCTTGCGATTGGTATTGATTTGGTTACTGATTCGACAACCAATGGTAGAAACAGTGAACTTGCTCGCAAAACAGTTTATCGCGCGTGGGAACTAGGTGTCGTCGTTTACTATGTGGGCGCAAATGTATTAGAGATTACGCCACCGCTTACGATCCAAGCACATGAGATAGAGCTAGGTGTCCATATAATTGCACAAGCCATTGCGGATGCTAAAGCAGGCCTTGTAACAGATGAAATGGTTGCTGCCTTTACCGGATGGTAGATGTAACAGATAGTGGCCCAAATCCGGTCAGTGAACCGAAAACCTAATAGGTGATCTGTAAGTTACGCTTGCAAAATGAACTCCGAGTTACGAAAGAGTGCGCCCCTACTAGACGCCTACTTGTCATATTTGGAGAGTTCTCGAACCACCTTCACGATACCTGGTCATAAACAGAACGCTCATCGTTTAGACAAGGGCCTTGGTCTGGTAGTTGATTCAGATATTCCTTTGTACGGAGGTTTAGATGAAATCAAATTAACTAAAGGGACGCTAAAGAAAGCTGAATCGTTGGCTGCCTCACTTTGGGGAGCAGACTTTGCACGTTTTTCTACAGGTGGTTCAACTCATGCAAACCAAGCGATGATCTTGGCGCTGGGGAAACCTGGAGACAAAATTGCGGTGACCAGAACTGCACACCGATCTGTCTTGAGTGCCCTAGTTTTATCAGGATTAGAGCCGATCTGGCTAACGCCTGAAATCGATAAAGCAAGTGGAGTTCCAACGGGGATCCCGTTGTCCGAACTTGAGCGCGTTCTCGATCAAAAGCCAATCGCCCTATTCCTTACAGAGCCTAGTTATTTAGGCACCATATCAGATCTACCTACATTAATTACAAATGCACACGATCATTCAATCCCGGTAGTTATCGATGCGGCCTGGGGTGGTCACTTTGGGTTTAATCCACAATTTCCTAAGCATGTCCTGCAACTAGGTGCAGATGCATTCATCACAAGTGTTCACAAAGCTCTACCTGGTTACAGTGCTTCGGCAATGTTATTGGCGCAAGGGAAGCTATTAAATCTAGCTCGAATTGACCAAAGTTTTGAAACCACTCACACGACTTCTCCTGCGGGTGCTCCCCTTGCATCTATTGATGCCACTCGAGCATTGCTGCAAATAAAAGGCAGCGAATTAACTGGCCTGCTGCTCGGTAACGTAACTGCATTTAAGGCAGCAGTGCAGGAACACTTTAATCAACCCATCTTTCTTAATCCAACAGATTTTCCGGTGGAGCGTTTTGATCCAGCAAAGATCGTTTTGAAGGCTAGCGTCTTGGGTCTTTCTGGCATTGATGTTGAAACAGAATTACAGAAAGAAAACATCCGAGTAGAAATGGCGGATCGGGACACCATCGTTTTCCTTGCAACATTGGCAGATAGCTCCGAAGACTTTAAAGTTCTTGAAAATGCGCTGGTGCTGATTTTGAAGTCATTGCAGGGACCAGCCCGCGCAATGCAGACATCTCTCAGCTGGTCAGTTGTTCCAACCGTTGCAATCTCGATTCGTGATGCATATTTCGCAAATACTGAATATGTTCCCGCCGCAGATGCAGTTGGTCGCCTTAGTGCTGATTTGATCGCCCCATATCCACCCGGTGTCGCAGTCGTTGCACCTGGCGAAGTGCTTACGGAACAAATTGTGGATGGGCTAGCAGCAGCAAAAGACGCCGGAGTAAGAATTGCCTACGCAAGTGATTCAACTCTTGAAACGTATCGAGTTATAAAGTAACTCGAGTTTTGAAAGATTTACAAATGTTTAAGTAAACGAGTCGGTATGTAAGCCGGATTCTGTACTGCAGGCATCTGGTTAGACGTACAAAACACGTACAACATGTATACATATCAAACAACACAAACGAACACGAAACCACATCAAAGCCTTGCTATAACTACATAAACCAACATCAAACGATATAGACCTACACGCTCAGGCCGTTCTCATAATCCGTGGGGCGTCGGTTCGAGCCCGACCCGCCCCACTAAGAAAACACATATTCACGCGGTTTTGTCAGTTGCCGATTTAGATTTAGCCCGCACTTTTAAGTAAGTGTCACCTTAGGCTTTCCAAATCTATTGCAAATACGCGAAAACCGCCTTTTTTTCTTTTTCTTTTACCTGTAACACTATTTTTGAGTCAATTGTTGAGTCAAGGAGCAGAACAACCACGAGAATAAAGGTATGACACTCGATCTAGAGATTTGTAATTGGGCGCCGGATGAAGATGCTGATCCTGCCACTCATCCTTTTACGTTCGGTGGGCGTGAAGGCGTTGTAAGCGTCAAACCAGGAACCATAATTGATTCCTGGTCGTTTGATTGTTTCGGTGGTCGCGTAAAATCTGCCAGCGACATGTCGACACAAGTATGCGATCCAAGGTTTCTAAATCCACAAACCGGGCCGTTTTATGTAGAAGGCGCCGAGCCAGGTGACACGCTGGCCGTTCACTTTATCTCCATTGAGCCGCGCGACGATTGGGGCGTAAGCGTAACTGCTCCGTTCTTTGGCTCACTCACATCAACTCCAACCACCGTTACTTTGCAGCCGGCACTTTTGGAGCGAACTTGGATTTATGAACTGGACTTAACTGAGCGCTTGGTTAGATATGCGGCGGCAGATACTAAGTTCACTGCTGCACTGCCCTTAGATCCAATGCATGGCACCGTCGGAGTGGCACCCGCGCTTGGTGAAGTTCACTCATCTTTAACTCCAGGCAACTGGGGCGGAAACATGGATACGCCAGAAATGCGCGCTGGAGTTACCTGTTATCTAGGCGTGAATGTTGAGGGTGCACTATTTTCTTTTGGTGATGGGCATGCCCGCCAAGGTGAAGGTGAAACTTGTGGAACTGCAGTAGAGACCGCAATGGATACTGTTCTCATACTGGATGTAATCAAAGGAACACCAACGCCTTGGCCACGAATTGAATCTGACGATTTCATTATTACTACTGGTTCAACAAAACCACTCGAAGATGCTTTCCGAATCGCACATTCCCAGATGGTTCATTGGGTTAGCGAATTAACGGGGCAATCAACACTTGATAGCTACCAGTTTGTGTCACAGATAGCCCTAACTCCGGTGGCGAACGTGGTTGATACAAATTACACAATGGTCGCTAAAGTCGCCAAGGAATACTTAGGCAGTGTGAATGTAATGCAAGGAATGCATCAAAAAATGCGGGCCAAAGCTGATCAGTGGCAAACCTATAGGAGAGGCAACTAATAGAAACTCCCGCTCCGTAAGTGAGATAGCACCTTAGCGGTTCACTTTGAATTCAACGCTTCATCGAGCAGGAGTATTTCTGCCGCGCACGTAAGTGCCTAGCATCGACCTTTGTTGAAACGAAGCGATCCATGTGAGCGCTGACGAATTGGACACAGTCCACTTAGCACCCCCATGGAACCTCTGGTCCTGCTGCCGCCAACTCATAATCCGTGGGGCGTCGGTTCGAGCCCGACCCGCCACACCAAGAATTCAGCAAACTCAGGGAGATTTTATTTGTCTTGGTCTAGATAGACCCTAGAGGTCGGCAGGGCCTTGGGGTGATTCTTTTGAAGCCACGAAACCATATGCTCCCTAACTTCGCAACGCAATTCCCACTGCTGTGAAGAGTCGCTTGCAGAAATTAGGAATCGAAGCTGAATGTGCCCTCCACTGGCGTCAGTCACTACAACACCAGACGCCCTTTTATCCCAAAGCACATTTTTTGCAAGGAAGGAAGTGAATTCTTTTCGAACTTCATCAATAGGAACTCGCCAGTCAACATCCATAAATATTGTTCCAAGCACCTTCGAGTTTTGCCTAGTCCACGTTTCAAATATCTCGTTTGTGAAGTGAGTCGACGGCACAATCAGGCGACGCTCATCCCAGATGTGTACAACAACGTAAGACAGCGTGATCTCCCCGATTAGCCCCCATTCCCCTCGAACAACGACTACGTCTCCGACGCGAATGGCGTTGCTAAAAGCAAGTTGGATCCCGGCAAACAGGTTTCCCAGAACTGATTGGGCAGCTAGACCTCCTACGACGCCCAGAACACCGGCAGAAGCCAACAGGCCCGCGCCCAACCCCTGGACTGCAGGAAAAGTGAATAACGCAAACCCAAGGGTAAGAATTGCAATAACCGCATTTGCTAAGCTCCGGATAATTTGAAGTTGAGTGCTGATTCGGCGGACTTCGGAGTCGGCCTGATCCCCCGCCTCAAACTTTTTAATCACGTTCGAAACAACGTAGTAGACAACTTTTTGAACGAGAAACCCTGCGGAGAGAATCAGAAGAACAACCAGCGCGGCCGAGGCAGCAATCCACCAAAATTCGTTTGGGTGATCAGTCACAAATACGCTAACTAGGAGAGCAAATGTAATAACGAAGAACCTGAGTCGATTTCGCACTTCTTTGTAGGCAGGTGCAAGCCATTGAATTTTCCGACTCGCAAAAATCACAAATCCCCAAATTACTAGGAGAACTGCGGCCGCGACAGTAATTGCTACCGCGACTGAACTAGCTATAGCAATCCAAATGTCCACTGAAACCTACCTTTGGTTAACCCCAGTCTACGACACAGCGTTTCACGTATCTATTGTCGGTCCTAAAGCAAAATTTGAATTTTATAAATATCCCAGTAGATGTGTTAGCGCGAACAAATGATTGGCTAAATTTTCTTAAGGTGCCAAATTCTGCATTCGGTGCGAGGAGAGCTCGCAATCTTTGTTCGGCAAAGGGCGAGGGTCTACCGAGATCGTTGCATCATGGGAAACCCAACCGCATACTGTTCCACTCATTACTTATTACTAGCCAAACCTGCCTGAGACGTAATCCTCAGTCTGCTTCTCCGTTGGATTCATGAAGATTTTGGAAGTCTGAGCAAATTCAATGAGCTTTCCCGGCATTCCAGTTCCAGCGATGTTGAAAAATGCCGTCATGTCTGAGATTCTCGAAGCCTGCTGCATGTTATGGGTAACGATTACTACGGTGAACTTCTCTTTAAGTTGAACTGCGAGATCCTCGATTGCTGCAGTTGAAATTGGGTCAAGCGCAGAGGTTGGCTCATCCATCAAAATCACATCTGGCTCAACGGCGATCGCTCTTGCGATACAAAGGCGCTGTTGCTGACCGCCTGATAGTGAGGAACCGGGACGATTAAGGCGGTCCTTGACTTCATTCCAGAGATTCGCCCCAACCAGTGCCTTCTCGGCAAGCTCTTCACCATCGGCCTTGGTCATTTTGTTGTTGTTCAACTTGTAGCCAGAAAGAACGTTGTCCTTTATGGACATGGTTGGAAATGGATTTGGACGCTGAAAGACCATACCGACCTGCCGACGAACCTTCACAGGGTCGACATCGGAGGCGTAGATATCCTCGCCATCCATTTTCAAGGATCCGGTTACATAGGCTCCTGGAACTACCTCGTGCATACGATTTAGCGTCCGGATGAGAGTCGACTTACCACAGCCGGAGGGACCGATGAATGCAGTGATGGCATTAGGTTCAATCACGAGATTGATGTCTTCAACGGCTAGGAAACTCCCGTAGTACGCGTTCAATGAGTTCAGTTCGATTCGTTTTGACAACGGTTATCCCTTCGGTGAAAACAATGTAGAAATAATGCGGGCGACCAGGTTTAGGACCATGACGATAATCATCAACGTCAAGGCTCCGGCCCATGCTCGGTCGACATAAGACTGAACATCGGTGCCCTGAATAGCGTATGAGGTGTAGACAAAGACCGGCAAGGTCATCATTTTTTCGGATAAGGGATCGAAGTTCATAGAGGTTGTAAATCCGGCAGCAAGAAGAAGAGGCGCAGTCTCACCAATGATTCTTGCGATAGAAATTATGATGCCGGTAGCAATTCCAGCCAGTGCAGTAGGAATAACTACCTTTACTATGGTGAGCCATTTTGGAATCCCAAGTGCGTATGACGCTTCGCGCAGCTCGTTGGGAATAATCTTCAGCATCTCTTCTGTGGCACGTACCACCACCGGTGTCATCAGCACCGCAAGCGCGATGGCGCCTGCCATGCCGTTGATTGCGCTAGCAGGACCAAGCAAAATCAAAAACAGCGAGAAGGCAAATAGCCCGGCAACGATCGAGGGGATGCCAGTCATTACATCGACAAAAAAGGTAACGGCCTTAGCGATCCGTCCACGTCCATATTCCACTAGATAAATCGCGGTCATGATGCCTATTGGAACTGAAATAAGTGTTGCGATCGCGGTCAGTTCGAGGGTACCGACGATAGCGTGCAGTGCGCCACCACCAGGCCCCACAACGTTTCGCATAGTGAGGGTGAAGAATTCGACGTCGAGTCGGTTAATACCTTTTTCTACAACAGTCCAAGTCAGTGATACCAGCGGAATTAAGGCCAGTGATATTGCCCCAGTTACCCAACCGGTAACCATACGATCTGTTGCCTTACGTCGACCCTCAATACTTCGAGAAGTAACGTAATTAATCATCATAAATAACACGAAGCCGAGTAGGCCAACGGCAAGCAGGTTTGGCGCTCCCTGCTCTTGCGTGCGGCCAAAAAAAGTAAAGGCTGATGTCGCGAGTGCAAAGGACAAAATTAGGGCGCCGATTGTGAAGTATCGAGGTAGCGATGCTGATGCCTTGATTCCAGTTGTCGTTGTCATTGTCATTGTCATTAGTTCGCTCCTGAGAACTCAGCCCTGCGGCTGATTACATAGCGAGCAAACATATTGATAACCATGGTGATCAAGAACAGGATCAAGCCAGTTGCAATTAGCAGTGACCGGTAGTCTCCGCCGGCTTCCGGGAAGTGCAAGGCAATATTCGCGGCGATGGTGTTTGAGTTTTGAGATGTCAGCAACGCAAAGTTGATGATTGCTGCCGGCGAAAGCACTAGTGCCACCGCCATGGTCTCGCCTAGAGCGCGGCCAAGCCCAATCATGGTTGCAGAAATGATTCCAGCGCGCCCAAAAGGAAGAACCGCCATTTTAATCATTTCCCAGCGAGTTGCTCCCAGTGCAAGCGCAGCCTCTTCGTGTAGGCGCGGAGTCTGCAAGAAAACTTCACGAATCAAAGCGGACATGATCGGCAGCACCATCAAAGCGAGCACAATGCCAACGGTCAACATTGTGCGGCCCGTTGCAGAGACCTGGCCTGCGAAAAGTGGAACCCAGCCTAGGTTTTCATTGAGCCACACGAAGGTGGGATTTAGGAATGGAGCTAAAACTAGGATGCCCCAGAGGCCGTAAACAACCGAAGGAATCGCCGCCAACAGATCCATAATGTAGCCAAGAACTGAAGATAGGCGGCGGTCGGCGTAATGAGAGATGAAAAGAGCGATACCTATAGCCAGCGGGGTCGCAATCAATAATGCGATGACGGAAGCATAAATCGTTCCAAAAACAAAGGGAACGACATAGCTAAGTGGACTCTCGGCTTTGCCTGAGAAGTCCGCGTTTGGAGATAGTGCTGGTAGCGCCTCGATAAAAAGGAACGCGACGACGGCTGCCAGGGTAACCAGAATGCCGACCCCCGCGAAGATGGCGGCTCGAGAAAAAATGAGATCCCCGAGTCTCACTTTGGCTTTGCCTTGGCTCACAGCAGTCAAAATTTCTCCCAAGTAGAACTTGCGATTAAAAGTACACTAGCCCGAACTCGGTTGCCGAGTCCGGGCTAGTCCTATTAGTTACCGGGATGTTTACTTAACCTGCGCGATAATCGCTAAGGCCTTCTGGCGAAGGTCCTCAGAAATCGGCGCGTTACCAGCAGACTCAGAGGCGTACTGCTGTCCCTCAGCCGAAAGCATGTAGGACGCGTAGGCCTTTACTAGCTCAGCCTTTGAGTCATCTGCGTAGTCCATGCAGCCCTGTAAGTATGAGATTAGAACTACTGGATAAACACCTGATTCTGTGGTGTTGCGATCAAGTTCGTAAGTCAGCATTGATGCTGGGCGATCGGCAACGAGTGGCGATACGTCCACAATCTTTGCAGCAGCGGCCGCAGAGTATGAAACGAATTCGTCACCGACACCAAATGCCACGGTACCGAAGTCACCAACGCGAGATGCGTCAGCGTATCCAATAGTGCCCTGTCCAGCTCCAATGGCTGCAATCACACCAGAAGTACCCTGACCACCTTCGCCGCCCCACTCAGCAGGCCATGACTCGAAATCACCAGCGTTTTCCCCGTTTAGCAACCATGTGGTTGGAGCTGCCTTGGCCATCGTGTCGGTGAAGTTACCGGTAGTTCCCGACTCATCTGAGCGGTGAACTGGCGTGATAGCCAGGTTTGGAAGATTCACGCCTGCGTTATCAGCGGCAATCTCTGGAGCGTTCCATTTTGTGATTTTGCCAGTGAAGATACCTGCAACGGTGTCAGGAGTCATGTTTAGGGAACTAATGCCATCAATGTTGAAGATGATTGCAATTGGTGAGATCCAAATTGGGAACTCAAACATGTCTCCGTCAACTGGGGAACAGTTTGGATGAGGAGTTTCAATCTCTTCTTGCTTTAGTGCCGAATCGGAACCGGTGAAAAAGGTAAGACCCTCTTCGAACTGGTCACGACCAGTTCCGGAACCGGTTGGGTTGTAGTTCACGGTCACACCTGGGTTTAGCTGCTGGAAACCAGCAACCCAGGCCTCTTGACCTGAGCCCATTGAGGAGGCACCGGAGCCATCCAAGGTTCCCGCAAGTGCAGCGGCGCCACCGTCGGTTGCAGCGTTAGAGTTTGAGGCATCAGAAGAATCAGCACCACAGCCTGCTAGTACCAGTGCGCCAGCAGCTGCAAAAGCTGCGAATTTTAAGCGTTTTGTCATGTTTTTCCCTTTCGGAGTTTTGGTTTAACAATTAGAAAGTTACCCAGCGCTCGTTAACTAAGACTGGACTCTGAGTTAATTAGAGGTGAACAACAGTTGAATACAAAATGTATGGATTTTCCGGCAAACGAAAGTGCTCATTTGATCCGAAGGTCATGGGTTTGAGCCCAACCCGCCCCACTAGTGCGTTGCATTAGATTTTTACGCGCTACAAAATTTGCGCAAGAAACTGCTTTGTTCGCGCTTCTTTAGGATCATCAAATATTTCGCTTGGTGTTCCAACTTCAACTATCTCGCCGTCGGCCATAAACACCACCCGGTCAGCAACTTCTCGGGCAAAACCCATCTCGTGAGTGACAACGACCATGGTCATACCTTCTTGTGCTAATTCCTTAATTGCATCCAGAACTTCATTAATCATTTCTGGATCTAAAGCTGATGTAGGTTCATCAAAAAGCATAACTTTTGGCTTCATGGCCAGGGCTCTTGCAATCGCTACTCGCTGCTGTTGGCCACCAGATAGTTGAGATGGAAACTTATTTGCTTGCTCTGGAATTTTCACTCTGGTAAGTAGCTCTAGCGCTAGCGCTTCAGCTTTTGCTTTGGGCATATTGCGAACCTGACGTGGTCCGATTGAAACATTTGTCAAAACCGTTAGATGGGGAAATAAGTTAAAACTCTGAAAAACCATGCCAGTCTCTCTTCGAATTTCCTGGATATTTCTGATGTCCATCGTCAGTTCTGTGCCGTCAACAAAAATCCGACCTGCGTCATGCTCCTCTAACCTGTTAATGCAGCGGATCAAAGTTGATTTCCCTGAACCAGAAGGCCCAATGACTACCACAACTTCTTGTCGACCTATTTTGAAATCGACATTCTTTAACGCCTCGAAATCCTTAAATCTCTTATAGACACCTTCCATGACGACTATGGCGTCAGAGTCCCCTCTTCCACCTGACATTAGCGTTGCATCTGTGAAAACTTTTTCGCTCATCGCTGTCCCACTCCAAGTCTCTTTTCTAGTCGTTGACTTTCTTTACTCATAACAAATGAACCTGCCCAGAACAACAAACTCACAAAAGCCAACGCCTCGTATATGTAACCCTGACCAAGAAAGTCCGGTTGTTTAGTAATAGCTTCGCTGACCTTTAAAAGTTCCACGATACTTAGGGCTGCACCGGCTAGCGTTGTGTCCTTAAATAAGCTAATAAATTGTCCGATTTGTGCTGGAATAACATTTCGAAGAGCCTGCGGAAGGGTAATCAGAACTGTTGCTTTAACCGGGGAAAGTCCTAGAGCTTTTCCAGCCTCGATCTGACCTTTCGGAACGGACTGTAATCCGCCCCTCACAATCTCAGCTAAGTAAGCGGCAGTGAAAAGGGTAAACACCGTGATGGCTCTCGCCACGGCGCCTGGTGAACTGCTTCGTGGGATGAAAAATTCTAACGCCACCCCAGAAAGTAATAGGAGAACAAAAAGTGGAGATCCACGAACTATTTCTATATATGTTGTGCAAATCAATCTGATGATTGGCAAATTTGAGCGGCGCCCGAGTGCCAAAAGTACACCAAGTGGGAAGCACAAAATAATGGAAATAACAGCAATGTAGAAATTTATTAAAAACCCTCCCCAGAGTTCTAATTCGGCAACTCTTAGGGTTAAAAAGATCAAAGTTACTGGCGGAAGAGCAAGCACAAAATGCCAAGCAATTGCTGGAATGCGGACAAGGAAATCTAGTTTCCATCTCGCTCGATTAACCAATCGACCAAGAAATATCGCACCAATAATTGCAGTTGCGACCGAAATAGATTCCTTTACCCCAATGAGTAAAACAATCAGCAAACCTATTC
The DNA here is from genome assembly GCA_037619625.1 of Actinomycetes bacterium. Taxonomy (GTDB): domain Bacteria; phylum Actinomycetota; class Actinomycetes; order S36-B12; family UBA5976; genus UBA5976. The sequence goes on along the minus strand of JASJMK010000078.1, from coordinate 29,199 downwards.
CAAAAATTAACCCGAATCGAGTTAATAATGCAATTGCCCTCGTAGTTAACGTCACACTTTCTTCCGATACTTTAGCCGAGTTGCCAAAAGCTGATGACATCCAAAACGCGATAGCAATAATTGAGGCGTTAAGTAGCCATAGTGACTCGATCGGGAATCTACCAACTAGTAAAAGCTTTATGTTTACTTCGATAATTTCCCAGCGCCCTGTAATGAAAATAAATTTGACCAATACCCAAATTACCCAGATGGCAAGGGCACCGAAAGTGATACTTAAAACGCCATCCGACCAAGTTCGGATTAAGTTGCGCCGGATCCACTTTTTCATCGCTCCACCAGCTCTAAGCGTCTATTAAAAATATTAATTATGAAACTTGTAACAAACGAGATTACTAAGTAGATCGCGAGCGTGACCGAAAAGGCAGGAACTGCGGGAGATCCATTTCCAACCGAGATTTGCGCAATTTGAGTTAATTCAAAATAGCTAATTGCAGCGCCCAAAGAAGAATTCTTAATTAGATTCAGAGACTGATTTCCAATCGCTGGTAAAGCAACTCGAAATGCTTGTGGCAAAATAATTAATCTCATTTTTTTCTGGTTACTTAAAGCGATGGCATCAGCTGCTTCACTTTGACCTTTAGAGACCGAAAGAATTGATCCCCGCACTATTTCGGCGATGTGGCTGCTGGTGTAAATAACCAAAGTTACCGCTAAGGCAAAAAATGAAGGATCTAGTCTTAAGCCGCCAAATGTACCTCGACCTTCGACCACTGGCTGAGTCCACGAGTACCCGAGTACTGACCAGGCGCCAAGGATCACGATCAGAAAAGTTAGGAAGGCAAAAAGAAAACTTCGAGATGGTTTTCCAGTTCGATCAGAATAACTTTTTCTCACCCGTGACACGAGCACGGATAGAACCGCAGCAGCGCTAAAAACAAAGAGTAGATTTCTGTTTGATCCCTCAAACCACGGAACAACAATTCCTCGGTTTGAAATTACAAAAAGATCAAAAGGAACCCAGGCTTGCTCAATTCTTGGGAAAGTCTGTAGCACCACGGCTAAGTTCATGAAAGTAAGTAGTACTAAAAGCGGTAGATTTCTAAAAATTTCAACATAAGCGCTAGCAACACTTCGGACTAGTAAGTTTTTAGAAAGTCGAGCCATTCCGATTATTGTTCCCAGCGAAACTGCCAGCACGATTCCGATAACGGAAACTCGAAGTGTATTTATAAAGCCCTGGACAAATGCTGCCCGCACCTGCGAACTTTGATCAAAGTTGCTCCCCGGAATGGTAAAACTTGCAGGATTATCAAGAAAATCTAAGCCAGTTGGAATTCTGCTTTTTGAAACATTTTCTTGATAGTTTCCGTAAAGCCAAAAAAGTATTGCGAGCACAACTGCTAAAACGCTGAATTGGAATGCCCATTTTAGAATTCGAATATCTCTCCAAAATGGAGTCTTAGCCGAAATGACTGTTAGGGGGCTCATCATGAGCCCCCTAACAGTCTTGTTATTCGTTGAATGCGTTTAACCTATCTATCCCTCTAGCGGAAAGGAGGTGAGTACATTAGCCCACCATTAGTCCACAGCTCATTTACTCCACGTTCTAAGCCAAGTGGAGTAAGGTGACGGGAAAAGATTTCACCATAGTTACCAACTTGTTTAACAACTTGGTAAGCAAAGTCAGTAGGCAAACCTAGACCTGGATCGAGTACAGATGTACCTGAGTCAGTCGTGATTTCGATACCCAAGAAACGCTTAATCGCAACATCTTCTGAACTTAAGAATGTGTCAACGTTAGCGCTTGTGATACCAAATTCTTCCGCTTGAATTGTGACTAGTATCGCCCAATTAACAACCTGCGCCCATTGGGTGTCACCGTCAAGAACTGCTGGAGCTAGTGGTTCCTTCGAGAAAACTTCAGGAAGGATTGTAAGTGCAGCTGCACCATCAGGGTAAGCAGATCGGAAACCAGTTAACTGACTTACATCTGAAGACCATCCATCACATTGACCAGCAAGAAATGCTTCTTGGAGTAGGTCAGTATCATCAAACGGACGGACTTCCCAACCTAGGCCACGACGAGTCGATTCAAGAGCCGCGTTTCCTTCGGTAGTTGTTCCCTTGGCAACACAAATTGCTGCGCCATCCATGTCATTAATAGATTTGTATCCACTTGAAGCTTCAACCATCATGCCTTGGCCATCATAGAAGTTAGGTTGTAGGAAAGTTGCGCCTTCAACCCCATCGCGTGATGCTGTCCATGTTGTATTACGGACTAGGACATCAACTGAACCATTTTGAAGAGCAGTAAAACGATCGGCTGTTTCTAAGTCAACCATTTCCACAGCATTTGCATCACCCAGAACGGCAGCAGCAATAGCCCGACAGAAATCGGAGTCAAAACCTACGTGAGTACCATCACCTTGTAGGACGGCAAAGCCTGGAAGTGCATCGCGAGTTCCACATTTCACGACTCCAGCTTCTTGAACAGCAGCTAAGACAGATTTTGTCGTAGTTGCCGGTTCCGTTGAAGGTGTTTCAGTTGCTGACTCGCTTCCACTACATCCACTCAAAATAAGTGCTGTGGCCGCTGCGGCAGCAATCATGCCTATAGTTTTTTTCATTTGTTCCCCTAACTTGATTCTTTTAGTCCGACTAACAAACCTGAAATAACTTCGCATAAGTCGGTTAAATTTAACGCTACAACTGCTCAAAAGAGAGAAGGGCTTATTGGGATTCCGTTACCTTAAAGTTACCTAGATTTATCAAGTAGTCCACAAAAGCAACAAAAACAGGCCAAGCGTGAAAATGTGGCTAATCCTAGTCCGAGCCCCAACCGGCCAAGGATGCGGCGCAAATACTGAGGCCTCCGCTCGCCCCGAAGAGACTCGAAGCTCCAACGTTCTCGTTGCGAATCAAATGCTCCGCTCGAGCAGCTGAGCGGTAACCTGCCTCCCCAGCTTCTGTTTGCGCTGAATAACTAGCAGTGCGCTCACCGAAGGGCACAATGCCCCTGCTCCCCAGACCGTCCAGAAGGACTGACCCCAGAATGTGGAGTTCACGTAGTGCTGCGGGTCCAGGACAAAGGGAATGCTTGAGAGTGCCAAGATGAGCGCACCCGCGATGGCGAACCACAGTGCGGGTGCGCCAATCTGGCGAGCAAGTTTTTTTCGATGCAGATAAAGTGCCACGGCCAAGAGTGCACAACCAGAAACCTGAAGGGTCCAACTCCATCGCGTTCCGCCGTGAACCTCCAGGTTTTGTACATAGCCGACGGCGTACAGCAGATAACCTGTCGCGCCCGAAAATAGTGCGAGGAACGAGGCCTCAACGGTCACTCTGCTCTTCGGAGCCCCCGTTGAAGTGGGCTGAGAGTCGAGGACAAGTTGAACCTGACCCTGCTTGTGCGAGGCAATGGCGATGAGTGAGAAAGACAAACTGAAAAGGCCAATCGCCCAAATCCCCTGCGCGACGTTTGACCACCACTTCTCAAGCCACAACTCATTGGTCGCGGAGAGGTGAAGGCAACACAGCCCCAGCATCAACAATCCAATAACCAGGAAATAGACCGCTGGTTTACCCACACGGCTGCTTAGTCGCCTAGCCTGAAATGCAACTGCTCCCGCGATGAGGACGGGGCCAACAGCCTGAAAGACCCACGAAAGCTGGCTCGGATAGGACTCAGAGCCCACCACCGCAAGAATGTTGCCCAGGCCCAGGAAGAGAAAGCCTACTGCCGCAAGCCAGAGTGAGAAATATGAAGCACTGATCTGGCCAGGTCGCGCGGTAACTAATTCGTCCGTGCCCATGAGTTTTCTCTTCTCTTATAATGGGTGCGGCGCTTGCCCACGACGCAACCCACGATGTGGCGTTATCTTCCGACATTACTCGTGTCGACGGTCAGTTGCATGACATTTGAACCTCCGAAGGATTTGACTCCTTACCTCATTAGTAGTGAGGCGCACTCGACCGGACTATGCGACGTCTCCAATTACAGGCTTGAGTACACCGCCCCGTTAACGACGGATCCTATTCACAATTTTCCAAGACATTAAGGCCAGTAGCGCGATTCCAATCCATTGCCAGAATGAGATTGGGAAGGGCTTATTTTCTGGCAGAGGTTCACTCTCTCCAGATAAAGTATTTAAAATCGTAAACTTGGCAAACACGCCAGCATGGTCAGTTGCATATGGAGTTTTGAACCCAATTATCTGAGATGTGCTTACATCAACACCATTTTTTGTAAATATGTAATCTAGGCGATCGGTAAATCCGTATTCATTACCCATCGACTGCGCCGCATTTAAACGATCGGGATCTGGACCAGTTAAAAGTGCGTTCATTCCCCAGGTGTAAGTTGACGGATCACTTGAATCAGGACCGGCATCGTTGAATCCAGCGTCAACCATTAAGCGATAAGCGTTGCACTTAGAATCACCTGCTGGACATTCTTCACTCGCGGTTGGTTGCGAGCCTGGATTAGCGCCATTTGCAGGGCGCGGATCTCGTGGATCAGAATTAAAATCACCAATTACTACTAGTGGCATATTTATTTCTTTTACATCTTGGATTAATTGGGAAGCCTGCTTGGCGGAGTTTGGGACTTTGTTTTCATCCCAAGTAGATTCTAAGTGTGTGGTTACAAAACGAACTGGAATATTTGCAATATTTATATCGGCCCAGGTGTAGCCACGATAGATAGTCATAAGCGTTGGAACGATGCTGTAACTGGCTTCGTACTCGGTATTGCCCACTTTTATAACCTGATCGGTCAACTCCTTCTTTATTGCTAGGGCATCTCCTATTTGAAAACCGCAGGCTGCCTTATCTTGGCCAAATAATTTTTGGAACCGTTCAGGGTCCTTAACTATTGTTAAAAATGGAATTGGGCTAATGGAAAAGCCTGGGTTAAATGCAGTAACGCCGTCTTTGCTGGCAAGAACATAATCTCCACCTAGGGCTTTGAGTAATTGCTCGGTGAAGTTAAAGACTTCAACTTGCTTGCTCCAGGCGTTCTTTTTGCAATACCAAATAGTGGCTTCTTGTAGGCCAATTACATCAGGTTTGTAGGTCTTGATTTCAGTGGCTAGCGCAACAGATCGTTTTGAAAAGTCATTCTTATTGACTTGATCCCACATAAATTGTGCAGCGGCAGGCATGTCTGGAATTAAATCGAGGGCAACCCCAACATCGGCGCCCAGATAGATATTCCGCGACATAACGGTGACTGTTGGTTCCGCGGCTTGCGCTGAATGAGGGGCAAGAAGCGCCATGGATGTTGCGCCAATAACTGTTGCCGCAACCCCTCGTAATCTCACGAGTTCATTATGTACCCTAAGCGTTATGAACGAGAAGGTGGAATCTCTTGAAGTAAACAATGCACTCCCATGCGATGTCGCACCTCCGGAGCTCGGGGTTATGTCAAAATTCGGTGTTTCCTCTTCCGTTGCCAACCTCAAGCGCGTCGCAGTTCGCACCCCGACTCGCGATGCTGATTATCAAGGTGCGCATTGGCTTGGCGCCCCGGAATCGTGTTTACCTCTACTGCGATAATCGGCACTAACTTGAGGCTGTTACTGATTTGTTTATAGTCTTTTCCTGCCCAAGAAATTAAGTGCTTCGCTAGACTGAAAATGCAGGCTGTCAATTGACAAGCGCGACACTCAACTGAGAGTGAGGTTACTCGTGGAATCTCGAAGAACTTCTTCTTCATCTGGAAATTCAGGTTTGCTAATCGAAGTAAATAGCCTGACCAAAGTATTTGGTCATGGAAATTCTCAAGTTAACGCAGTAACTGATCTTTCTTTCTCAGCAAAACCGGGCAGAGTCACCGGATTTCTTGGTCCTAATGGTGCCGGGAAAACAACCTCGCTTCGTTGCCTGGTTAATCTCGTCGCACCGACCACGGGAAGCGCGACTTTTAGCGGAATTAGCTACCACGACCTAGATCAACCCGCACACAGCATTGGCGTTTCATTGGGGTTTACTGGAATCCATCCTGGTCGAAGTGCCTATAGCCACTTGAAAGTTTTAGCCACCGCAGCTGCAATTTCGAAATCGCGAATTCAGGTAGTGCTAGATCAAGTGGGCTTAACAAGTGCGGCAAATCGCAAAGCAGGATCATATAGCACTGGCATGAAACAGCGCCTATCTCTTGCTACCGCACTTCTCGGAGATCCGGGCGTCTTAATTTTAGACGAACCAGTAAACGGACTTGACCCAGAAGGAATAGTGGAAATACGTCATCTACTTCGTGGGCTAGCTGCAGAAGGTCGAACGATTTTACTTTCCTCACACGTACTTTCAGAAGTAGAGCAAACTGTTGACGATGTTGTGATCATTTCAAGTGGGAAGTTAGTAAAGGACTGCACGCTTGGTGAATTAGTAGCAACAACAAAATCAGTAGTGAGCGTAAAATCACCAAACCTTGAAAAATTTAATTCCTTTGAAGCCGGTACGGTAGAAATTCTCGGGGACAGCATCGCAATCCACGGTTCATCGCTCGCTGAAGTTGGGCACTTTGCATTTATTAATGGAATTGAGCTTCATGACCTGCATGAAGCTAAGCAAGACTTGGAAGAGGTCTTCCTGGGATTGACGGGGTCTTAAGGTGCTTAAGCAAATCCGATCTGAATTTCAAAAAATTTATACAACCCGCACTTGGTTGGGGATAATTTTTGCCTCACTCGTATTTTCGGCCATGACCGTCTTTGCTTACGCGCAAATTGCTGGATCAATGGGAATGCCAAACCTAAATACTTCAGAGATGATGACACTGTTATATGGCGGCGCAGCAACGGGCGTGTCACTAGCTCTCATCCTGGGAGTAATTGGTGCGACATCCGAATACCGCTATGGGACTATCGACCATACATATTTGGTTCAACCCAAGCGATATGTAGTGCTGTATGCGAAATTGCTCATCCATGGAATTATCGGAGCAATCCTGGGTTTAGTTGCTTTTGCGCTCGCCTACCTGGCAACTACGGTTGCTATCTCTGGAAAAGACCATGCAGAAATTAGCACTGGCGAACTCTTCACGATCGCCATGGCAACTATTGCGGCCTATGCCATTTACACGATGCTGGGTGTTGCTTTTGGATCACTAGTTCGAAATCAGTTAGTTGGCGTGGCTGCGACTTTTGTCTGGATTTTTATTTTTGAACGCCTACTGGTGGTATTCACACCTGATATTGGAAAATGGCTTCCAGGTGGCGCGGTGAATGGTCTTTTCGGAGTTACGGCCATATTGAACGGTGGAAAATACTTTGACCGAAGCACTTCCGGGGCGCTTCTTATCGCCTATGCCACTGTTCTGATTGGCCTTTCACTTTTTTTCACTCCGAGGCGCGACGTCAGCTAGTAAGTAACTCGCCAAGGTGTAGCCCAACAGAGTAATTCCCCGTTGAATTGCTTCGGCTGATAATCTTTTTACTATGAAATCAAAAATTGGTGTTGCTGTTTCATTGCTTGCCGTTGCGGTTGCCGCCCTCGGTTACTTAGTCATCTCCGGCTCCACGACCAAGATTGTTGTTACACATGGCGTAATTGCTCCATCTGCAACCATCGGCTCTGGACTCGGAACTGTAAGGACTTTTTACATCCCAACAACGGTTGATGGCGTCGACGCTGCTGGTCAATACCTAACTGGGACACTTACAACTTTGGCCGAAGGAATTAATGGCGACCAAGAAATTAGGTCATCGAACCTAGTCTTTGTCCTTGGCGATGAGAAGAATCAAATCGTCATTGGTGGGGTTTCTTTGTATGCACCAGCTGGCGCTACTTTGGTGCCGGGAGTTCAAACAACCCGACCAATCATCGGAGGGTCGGGAATCTATAAAGGTGCTACCGGTGAAGCCATTTCAGCTAACTTCGGTGAGCAAGGCTGGTCCCACGAATTTTACGTCAAGTTAAAATAATCTTCAGCTAGGACGTTTGTTGCTCGAGTGACATCTTCGAGAGTTCAGCAAAAAACTCTACTTTTGAATCGATGGGTAATGGCATCGGCTAGGGAAGCTTGACGGTATTTTCCAAATCAGGCGAACCAATGCTTACAACGAGTATTTTCACATCAGATTTAGTGTTGTTCTTGCCATTATGTTCGGTTTGCAGAGCTTCCATAATGGCCTCACCCGAATTGTAGGTATTGGTTATTTCAGTTCCAGCCACTGTCTTATAGGTAACTTCTAGAGTTCCTTCAAGAACGTAAGCATAAAGTATTGCTTCATGTAGATGCCATCCTGTTTCCATACCTGCTGGAATTGTAATAACAGCTGAAGTGACCTCTGGGCTATCTGTTACTGGGTAAGAGAACTTATCTCCCAAGATTGTGGAATCAACCTTGTCAAGTAAATTCTGAGAGGACACGGCTGGCGCGGTGCTCGATTCATTTGCGCAACCAGTAATCGAAACTAATACGAAAGCTGCAATTAAAAAGTGTCTGCGAACGAACATATTTGTACTGCTCCTACCCTCATGATGGATACAAAAAAATTTAGCCGAATGATTATTAACTTTGACCTTATTTTACAGTGAGCAAACATACCTAAACCCACGTGACATCTAAATTTCCTGCGAAATTATGACGAAAAATAATTTGCTTAAGATCGACTTCGAGCACCATTGAGCACATGGCTTAGTCATTTGCTGGTCACTAGAATGCGTCTATTGCAGACCGACCCGACACTAAAGGGTTTGCTTAAGCAATTTACCTAATCGTGTGATGCCTTCAACAATTCGATTGTCCTCGACTCCAGAAAAATTCACGCGAGCATGATTTGCCTCTTGCGCAACTGGGAAGAAAGTTGAACCTGGAACATAAGCCACTTTTCCTTCAGGAAGTAAAACTTCCTTCATAAACTTAGTCGCATCAAATTCGACAGGAAAAGTCAGCCAGGTAAACAATCCGCCTTCTGGCTTAGTAAAACTAACTTCAGCCGGAAATGTTTCCTGCATGGTTGAAAGCATCAAGTCTCGCTTGCGCAAGTAATTAGGACGGAGCTTGGCAATGTGTTCATCGATATTGTGACGCCGCAGATACTCAAGAGTGGCGTTCATGTTGAGGGTGCTGTTTTGGGTGTCCGACGCAACTTTTAGTAAAGCAAGTTTGTCTAGAATCTCAGGACTAGCTAGCGCCCAACCAAGTCGCATAGACGGTACAAGTATCTTTGAAAAACTTCCCAGATGGATAACTCTGCCTTCAGTATCTAAGCTTTTTATTGTGGGTAATTGTTCGCCTACATATCTCAATTCGCGATACGCGGCGTCTTCCACAACGAGAACATTGTATTTATTCGCAAGTTCAATCAAGTGCTTGCGCCGCTCAAGATTCATCGTTGCGCCGGTTGGATTTTGAAACTCCGGAATTGTATAAATCATCACAACATTTGGATTTGCTGCCAGCACTTCGGCTAAGTGATCAGTGTCCATACCAAATTCATCAGTGCGCACTGGGGCGTAGTTCGGTTGTGTCGGGGCAAATGCAATCAGCGCACCTAGGAAAGTTGGATTTTCCGTAACGATAGTGTCGCCAGAGTTTACGACCAACTTCGCAGCCATATCTAGCCCCTGTTGGGCACCTTGAATTATTAATACGTCATCTTCGGTGCATGGCATTCCATCACGAGTTAGTCGCTTAGCAATTTCCGCTCGTAACCCTGGCAGGCCATTTGAGGCCGTGTATTGCAAGACATCTGATCGCTCTGGGACGAGCAGGCTTGCATAAATATCATTTAGTTCTTGAATCGGAAATAAGCTCGGATCTGGATATCCCCCACCGAAAGAAATTAAGCCAGGATCGTCTCCAAGTTTTAATAAATCCCTGATAGCCGATGGTCGTACGCCTTCCATCCGCTCGGAGAATTGGATTTGCGTCGTCATGAGAAATTCAACTTGCTCTCATTGCCAGATTGCAATGCCGATAAATGTTCGTCGTAATTCATATGTTCCAACAGCGACGAGCCGTTGATTATCTTCATTCGTAGCTCTGCTTCAAACTTCTCAATTTCTTCCGCGCGATCAATTACAGCCATGAACTCTGCAATGCTCCCAACCACGATCCCATCAGCGTCACCAACCAAATAATCACCCGGTTGGACTGTTACATTTTCGATGTCCAGTGGAATTTGAATAACAGGCAGCGTAGAAGTTCCTGGGGCGCTTGGCTTTGACCCTCGCGCATAAATTGGAAGGTCTATTGAAAGTAGAACTGAACGATCGCGGCAATAGCCATCAATCACAATTCCTGTTACCCCGATTCGATGGGCTTCAGTAGCGAAGAGCTCACCTGATACAGCTCCTGAATTACTTCCGCGTACCACGAGCACGTCTCCAGCTGTTGCAAGTTTTAGTGCAGCCACCATTGATAACAACCCATCACTTGCATCCACCGTGATAGCCCGTCCCACAAGTTTCAACTCAGGTCGAACTGCTGTTATTTCGCATGAAAGTTCCCGAAGTGGAGTGGTCGACTTACTTGCATCGGCAAGTGATGTGCTGCTGACGTCATTTAAGCGGTTAATAAGTTTGGCTACCATGTCAGAATCGAACTGGACAGTCAATTTAACTTCCTCCCACAAGATGCATGGCGCACCTAAACGAACCAACAAACAGTGACATTAACTCTATGGCAAGGACTGGCTAGTCGGCCTGTTCGCTAACCATGTATTCAGTTTGTCCTATTTGTGAGTCCTTTATTGCATAACTTGCCAGATAGCCAAGCACTATTCTCGGTACCATCGAATTATGGAACCTAAATCGGCCCGTGAATCTAAAATATGAAAAATATTTACGTAATTATCGGTATCGCAATCGTTGTCATCTATGCAATCGGTTCGAGCTTTTGGGTGAGCACTGGAGATGACTGGTATCGCAATCTAAATTCACCCCGATGGCAACCACCAGATTTTATATTTGGAATTATCTGGCCATACAACTTTATAGTTCTTGGAATCGCTGCCTTCATAATTGCAGGGCGCGCATCAACTGCAAACACGCTCGTCTATTTAACCCTCTTTGCGGCATCTGTGATCTGCGCACTTACCTGGGCCTACCAGTTCTATCGCCCCCATAACTTAGAAATCGCGGCAATTGCACTTGCTGCAACTGCAGTACTTACCATTCCTATGATGTTCATTGCATTTAAGACTTCGATACCCCTTGGGCTTGCGCTGCTGCCATACCAAGCCTGGGTGGCAACGGCTGCAACCTTGAGTTACTCCTACGCTCGATTAAATTAAGGCTGCCTGGAGATATGTGGCAATTCTTAATTAGGAAAAGTCATGAAAAATGAGGTGCTCAGATCCAATCATCCAAATGAGTAAATGTTTACTCGATTAGCATTTTGAGAATACCAACCAGCAGTGTGCAGGAGGTTGTGGCGAATAATCACATTGCCAAGGAAGTTTCAGCTTATTTTCTAAATCAAGTTCGGAGCCTGATACCCAAGAGTCACTTGAATTTCCATACACTAGCCCGTTAGCTATCTGTAAGCCCATAGAATTGCGAAAAGCGACTGGAAGGGTGGCCATGACCACTGAATCATCACATGTTCTCTACCGAAATCTGCGCAAGCCCTACACCACAATTGCACGTGGGAGTGGTGTCACATTGTGGGATAACAATGGCAGAGAATATTTGGATGCTGTTGGCGGAGTTGCTGTAAATGTGATTGGTCATGGCGTGCCGGAAATCACAGACGCCATTGCACAAGCAGGAGCCACAACAACCTTTTCCTATGCCGCAGTCTTCACTAATCCATGGCAAGAGGAACTCGCATCAAACATCGCAAGCATCTCACCAATTCCCGATTCAAAAGTGTTTTTTACTTCCGGTGGCTCCGAAGCAAACGAGTCAGCCATCAAACTTGCTCGCCAATATCACCTTGAGCGCGGGCAGTCACAACGCTGGAAAGTAATCAGTCGCTGGCAGAGTTACCACGGCAATACTCTGGGCACACTTGCCATATCTGGACGTCCAAGTTGGCGAATCCCTTACGACCCTTACCTGGTTGTTGCGCCACACATCGTCCCGCCATATTGCTACCGTTGCCCATTTGAAAAGACTTACCCTTCATGTGGCGTTGAATGTGCGGACGATTTAGAGCGCACCATATTGCAAGAAGGTCCAGATACGATTTCGGCATTTATCGCAGAGCCAGTGGTGGGCACTTCATTAGCAGGTGTGGTGCCAGTGCCCGAGTACTACGCGCGCATCAGGGAAATTTGCGATCGTTATGGCATCTTGTTTATCGCTGACGAAGTGCTCACTGGGTATGGACGCACAGGAAAAGCATTTTCAATTGATCACTGGGGAATCGTTCCTGACATCATTACTGTGGGCAAAGGTGTCGGCTCTGGCTATACACCGATAGCTGCGTGCATTGCGGATCCCAAAATTGTTGACGTACTGCGCCAAGGTTCAGGGCGCTTCCTTCATGGGTTTACATATGGCGGGATGTCATTAGCGTGCTTTATCGGCGTGCAGGTTTTTGACTACATCGTCAAACACGACCTTTTTGCTCGAAGCGCAGAACAAGGTGCCTACCTGCATGAACAATTGCATGCAATGGCTTTATCGCGTCCTGCAATTGGTAATGTCCGAGGCTTGGGCTTATTTGCTGGGGTAGAACTTGTTGCTGATCGTGACACTAAGGAACCCTTTGATAAGTCGCTAGCTGTCACAGATCGCATTGTTGCAGTCGCAGAAAGTAAAGGTCTACTTCTGCGAGAAGGGTCACCTGACGCAAATTATGGCAAAGGTGGCGACCAGGTTCAGATTAGTCCCCCGTATGTGATTACTCGCCCCGAGATCGATCGACTAGTAGATCTTCTTGGTCAAAGTATTGACGAGGTTGTGGGCTAACAAATGGTCCCCAAGCCTTGGCTGGGCATCATTGCCGATGACTTTACTGGTGCGGTCGATGTGGCAACCGGAATCACGCAAGTTGGGCATCATGTGGTGATTGCCACTGCGCAGCAAGATTTAGCGCAGATTCAAGCCGACGTCATCGTGATTGCGCTCAAAACCAGAAGTATCGATTCTGATCAAGCAGTCAATGTGAGTCTTAATGCGGCGCAACAACTCATTGAGGCAGGTGTCGATCAGATTTACTTTAAATACTGTTCAACGTTCGACTCAACATCGCAAGGAAATATCGGTCCTGTCTCTGATGCCTTAGCAGACTTGCTGGATGCAAATATTGTTATTTTTAATCCTGCATTTCCAGCCAACGGGCGGGTGGTGCGCGATGGAAATCTTTATGTTAACGACGTCTTACTTGAAGACTCACCGATGCGCAATCATCCCCTTAATCCCATGACTAAGTCGCATCTTCCAACTCTGCTAGACCAGCAATCAAAATATAAGAGTGCGACGGTGCCACTTACAGAGATAAGAAGCGGATTAATGTCAACGCTTATGAAGAGTGCCAACACTTCAGGCACCCGCTACTTTGTTACAGATAGTGAGACGGAAAATGATCTTTCACTCGTCGCCAGTGAATGCACCATACACCCTTTGGTAACTGGAGGTTCTGCTTTAGCTGTGGCATTAGCTGCACATCGCAAGCCACTCGAATCACACCTATCATCATGGTCAGGAACTGGACGAATAGCTATTATCGTTGGCAGCACATCTGCGGTCACACAACGACAAGTGGATCACTTCCGCAGCGTCAATCCAGACAATATCTACTGCCTAACTTGGGATGAACCAAACACAACAGTTAGTGACGCATTAGCATTCTTAGCGGGTTGCGACCCACATCAGCCAGTTTTAGTGACCAGCTACCGCTCTATTGAGGATGTACTTGAACTTCAGGCCAGATTTGGAACACAAGAAGCTGCACACATGGTCGAAGAAGCTAACGTCACTCTTGCAAAAGAACTTGTGCGTCAGGGAATCACTCGATTAATGGTTGCAGGCGGTGAAACATCAGGCGCTGTTGTGACTGGATTAGGAGTGACGAGACTCAAAATCGCACAACAAATTAGTCCCGGTCTAGCCTGGGCAATCACAGACACCGGAATCGCATTGGCATTGAAAAGCGGAAACTTTGGGTCAGATGACCTTTTTGCAAGTCAAAGTGAAATGTAGCGTCGGGAAACCCGCAACAATTCTCATTTGCTCGTTTTGAAACAGTACCTGTCATCAAAATTATCGCCCCGCCAATAGAGTGAGCACATGAGCGATCAAGCTACCTGCGAACTCCTGTCCGAAGATGCTCGCACCAAAGTGTGGCGCTGGAGCTTCGAGTCTGGGCAAGCTACCGGAATGCATATCCATGGATATGACTACATAGCCATTCCAATTTCTGGCGGCGACTTCACTGCCACTCTGGATACTGGTGAAGTTATGGAAGTAAAGCAGATTGCTGGAACCCCCTACCAACGCTCCGCTGGTGTTCACCACAACGTGCGCTTTGTAGGCCAGGGAACAGCATCATTTGTTGAAGTGGAATTTTTAAACTAAATCCTCAACTCGTCAGATCCTTAAAAATCAAGCCGTATCAAGATCGATATCTTTGCCAAAACATAATTTTTTGCGTGATAGCTATTCGAAATTTAATTGGCTTTCTTGAGCCTCATTCTCTTTATCTCGAATGTCCTGTGCTTCAGGGTTAGAAACTGGCAACTGCATTTCATCGTCAAAGTCACGGCACTTTACGCATCGGACTTCACCTAAATTGAGATCTAGTTCAAACACATGCTCGCATCGCGAATTCATCTAACTCTCCCGTGATCTAGTTTCTAGTTATCTGGATTGCACATTGCAGCCAACTCGCGCAGTGGCTTTGTCAATACTTCGCCATACGTGGGAAAGCCATGAACAAGATCCGCTAAAACTCGAATTGGTATTTTCGCATGTATCGCCAGCACTACTTCTGACATCCAGTCATCAGCTCTTGGTCCGATTGCCGAAGCGCCTATCAAAATTCCTTTAGCGCGATCGGCGACCAAAATCACCAACCCGCTGGGTCCGCCGTCAGTTAGATAGCGAGCGGTGTTAGAGATTTCATTTTGCGCTTGGACAGTTATCGTCTTTGCGTCAAAATCAAAGGACTTGCCAACGCTTACAACTGGTGGGTTTGTGTAAATTGCTCGAGGAATCGCATCGTAGAAAGCAGGCATAGATAATTTATCAATATTATTTACAATGATCATTCCCTGGTAGTTCGCAGTGTGGGTATAGGGCGCTATTCCCGTGACATCGCCAGCTGCCCAAATGTTTGTATGCCCAACTGCCCGGCAGTATTCATCCACCTTTAATGCGCCACTCTTTTCAAGTTCGAGCTCCAAAACCTCCAAATTAAATCCAGATGTCGTTGGCTTGCGCCCAGTAGCAACAATCACTCGTTCAACATCGATGGTTGTGCCATCTTCTTGATGAACTCTTGTCTGCAGATCCAGTAACTTTTCTAGTCTCACGACATTTGTATTTAACTGAACGGACACACCGCGGGCTGCTAAATTCTCGGCCAATTTTTCTGCAATAACCGGATGTTCTTTGTCGGCTAATTGCGCTCCGAATTGCAGTAACTTCGTATCTGTTCCGAAAGCGGCATAAATTTCTGCAAGCTCACAACCAACAGGTCCGCCGCCAATGATGGCCACAGATTTTGGTAAGCCGGTTTGCGATAAAGCCACATCACTTGTCCAAAATTCAACGTCGTTGATGCCTTGAACATCAGGGATCGATGCATGAGAACCAGTTGCCAAAACGAGATTTGACCAACTTATGTCATCATCGTTTACTCGCAAAGTTGTTGCATTCAAAAAGTTACCCTTGCCGCGAAACAAATTTACGCCCAATTCAATTGAATTGGCTGCTGCACTGCTGTCATCTCTATTTTCCGAAATCTGATCTCGCCTGTGAGTGGCAGTTAAGAATGCGTCGGCATCCGAATCCAATTCAAGCTCTAGACTTGCCCCACCGAATGAAACAATATTCTTGGCTTCGTCTCGGACTTGAGCGCTCTTTAGCATCGCCTTACTAGGCACACATGAAACATAGGCGCACTCACCGCCAACTCTTAGTTTCTCAACAAGAGCTACGGATTTTCCAGAACTTGCTAGGTCATTTGCGATTAGTTCGCCAGCAGATCCTGCGCCTAATACAACTACATCAAAATGTTTCATACTTTCAACGTAGACCTAAAGTCGCGAAAGTCTGCATTTACCTTTTTGGATATCTATTAAAGTGATCATTTGGTGCATTACGAGACAGAGTCAACCTAATCAGTGACTCAGATAAAAACCCGACTAGAGCGTCCGCATTACCCTTGGGTCAAGGGTTCGAGCCCAACCCGATTGCAAATTTCACTTGAAAGCTAATGCGCTTTATGTCGGCCAGAATTTTTTGGACCTGCTGTGTCCTCGGTTGCGGAAAAGCTCTGCAAGACTAATCCGATTACAACCAACGCAAGGCCAACGCCGCCATTAATTGTTAGCTCTTGCCCCATTACTAAGACTCCAAGAACGGCAGCAGTGACAGGATCCGCCAACATCATTGTTGAGGCGACTCCTGGACTAATTCCCTTTAGCCCAACGATTTGAATACCGTTTGCTATTCCCATTGTGACGGCGCCAAGGTAGATGGCAAGCAAAATTGTTTGAGTAGTCCACTGCACTTGAAGTAAGTCACTTTGCACAACAAAGAACAGTCCAACGGATCCAAGCAAGAAGGCCATACCAGGTAGCTGCATCGAATGACCACCCGCGCGAACTTCTACCTTGGCTGCATTTATGTAGGCACCGATTCCAGAACCAGCGATAACGGCATAGAGCAATCCCGTTGCGTCATTAGTTTCAAGTTCTCCAATAGAGGCAATAACTAAACCTGAAATCGCAATTGCTGTGGATACATACCAAATTCGGCTTAACCGCTCACGCAAGAATATCCAGCCAACAATTCCTGCCGAAACTGGAATGCAGCCAACGGTAATAAGTGCAGCTGTTGCTACCCCAGTTCGCTCAACTGACGCAAAGAAAAAGACTTGGTAAGAAGCTGAACTCGCTGCCATAATCCAAACACCTGGGCGGGTGATCAATCGAGGTAGCGTTGCGATTCTTCCACCAAAAAATGGCGCAAGGATTAGTAACGTAATTGCGCCAATAGCCAAGCGAGCGAATCCAATAACTGGTGAGGGGGTGCTAACGGCATAAATTGCTGCAACGGTGCCGGCTGTTCCAGCAAGTCCATTGCCTAAGAGTGAAAGTGATACAGATCGTCCGGCGTGATTAATTGGTTTCGAGTCAGGCATTTAGACACTTAATCGCGTCACTGCGGTTCATTCCCAAATCCTATTGCAGTGAACTTGAAACACATTCGTAACAACGGATATCTGCTCCAATCGCTAGCATTAAGTCATGGAGCTTGAATCAGCGCGCGAACTTGTAGAGTCCAAATTTGGTATTAAAGGCACCGCTAGTTTGCTTGCCGGTGAGCGTAATCCAAACTTCCTAATCGAAAGCACTTCTGGAAAGTTTGTCCTCAAGATTCATGACTCCTCGGAGCTCTCGCAACTTGAGATTCAGCAGCTTGCGTTAGCCAGCCTTGAAGCTTTACCTAATTTTCAAACTCCTAAATTCGTGCCTGCCACATCTGGCCAGTTGCTCGTTGATGCTGGTAACGGCAAGTTCGCTCGAATGCTTACCTGGATTGACGGTGATCTTTGGTCCCAATCCAAGGAGTTGTCGGATGGGCACAAAGTTGCTTTAGGTCAGCTAATTGCAACTGTTGATATTGAGCTTGCAAGCGTTGATGTCACAAAATACCGGAGCGTACTTGATCGGCCATTTGGGTGGAACGCCCTACAAGTGCAATCTCTTGCTAACGATGTTGAGTTAATAAAAGATGCAGAACTAAAGAACCATGTGAAATTGATATTGGATCGAATGATCAATTCAACGCTTTCTAAAGTAATTGCGCTCCCCCACCAACTTATTCATAACGATGCAAATGACAATAACGTTGTAGTTCACGACGGCTCCGTAGTTGGCCTTATAGATTTTGGTGACCTGATTTATGCCCCACGTATTTGCGGTTTAGCGGTTGGCTGTGCTTATCTACTGGACGCTCGCGATCCAGTTGCAAGTATCTATGCGATTGTGCGCGGGTATCACGAAGTTTCGCCACTATCACCTGCCGAATTAGAAGTCTTATTTGATTTGATTTGCCTGCGCGTAGCCACAAGCGTCGTGATGGCTCATCGCCAACTTGCAACTGATCCTGACAATGAATACTTGAGCGTCTCGCAAGACTCTTTCCAAGCACTACTTCCCGCTTTGACTTCTGTATCTGATCGCTTGTCACATTATCGATTGCGAAATGCTTGTGGTTACGAAGCACACCCAGACAGTCGACACGTTCGGCAGTGGTTGGCGACAACTGACGCCAAGATCTCTGATGTTGTAATGCCGCCATTCACGCAAGCCAAGAAAATCTGGTTGGACTGGTCAGGCGAGAACAAGAACATTGCTCGCTCTTGGGATGCCATCAAAGCTGAAATGGATGCAGCTGGCGCAGATATTGCGATCGGACATTACTGTGAAGATCGTAATGTTTATGAATCAGACTTTTTTGTCGACGAAGGAAAAGAATCTCGTACTGTTCATTTAGCGGTTGACCTATTTGCGCCAGCTGGCACACCGGTTTATGCAGCCCTTGATGGCAAAGTCTTCTTATTTCATGACAACACTGCGCACTTAGACAATGGACCAATGATTGTCCTGGAGCATGAAACAGATCAGGGCGTTAAATTCCACACGCTTTACGCTCACCTGTCGCGCGCATCATTAGATGGCCTATCAGTTGGTAAGGAAATCAAGTCTGGCCAGCAAATCGCCACTATGGGAACGGAAGAAGTCAATGTTGGTTGGCCACCACATACCCATTTCCAACTCATCATGGATTTATGCGACATGGCTCATGACATTTGGGGCGTTGCTGCCGTAAGTGAATTACCGGTTTGGCGCAGTATGTGTCCGAATCCAAACTTAATTCTGCGTATTCCTGAGGGCACCGATGTCCACGCTCACATGAAAACCGAAACTTTGGCGCAAGAACGCGAAGTGGTCCTGTCGCGAGCACTAAGCCTTAATTTTCAAAAGCACCTTGAGATTGTGCGCGGCGAAGGTGCATATTTATATGACCGAGCTGGCGGAAAATACTTAGATTTAGTTAACAACGTGGCCCACCTTGGACATAGTCATCCCCGAGTTGTTGCTGCTGCGCACAAACAAATGCTTACGCTCAACACCAATACTCGTTATTGGAATCAGAACGCTATTGAATATGCCCGCGCGCTTGCCAGTACATTTCCAGATCCGTTAAGCGTTGTGTTCTTCGTCAATAGCGGGAGTGAGGCCAATGACTTAGCGCTTCGATTAGCGCAAGCACATACTAAAGCCAAGGGCATGATGGTTCTTGAGCATGCCTATCACGGCCACATCACCAGCATTATTGACATCAGTCCTTACAAGTTCAATGGGCGTGGTGGAGACGGACGGCCAGACCATGTTCGCGTTGCGCCAATTCCAGATGCATACAACGGATTGCATCGTGGTGAAGGCGCAGGCGACAAATATGCTGCTGAGTTTAAGCGTGAACTCGATTCCTTGGGGCAACCGCTTTGCGCTTTCATTTCCGAATCCATTGTGAGTACTGGTGGCCAGGTTCCATTAGCATCTGGATTCTTAAAGCAAGCTTTCAAAATGGCGCGCGAGGCTGGTGGCGTTTGTATTTCTGATGAAGTTCAAATTGGTATGGCTCGGGTCGGCACACATTTCTGGGGATTTGAGATGCACGATGTTGTTCCCGACATTGTGACAATGGGCAAACCACTTGGCAGCGGTCATCCCTTAGCTGCTGTAATAACGACACCAGAAATTGCCCATTCCTTTATGACGGGCATGGAATACTTCAATACTTTTGGTGGCAACCCAGTTTCAGCTGCAATTGGCCAAACTGTATTGGATGTGATTGTTGATGAATCATTACAACGCAACGCATTGACCACAGGTAATTACTTAATGGCTGGTGTTCGTGAACTTGGAAAATCACTTGAATACATCGGCGACGTCCGTGGCAGTGGATTATTTATTGGCGTTGAATTAGTCAGTAATCGCAGCGACCAGACTCCTGGTACGAAAGTAACAAAAGACTTGATCGAGTTTGCTCGTGAAAACGGAGTGTTCTTATCAAGCGATGGTCCAGCCGACAATGTTTTGAAAATTAAGCCACCTATGATCATCGGGAACAAAGAAGTAGACATATTCCTTGACGTCTTGGAACGTGGCCTTAATTCAATTTAGCCAGGGTTAAAAGTTACTTTTTTGAGTTAAGGCTAAATGCTGCTAACGCTAGTACGACCGCGCCAGCGCCAATTCCGTAATACATGACATCATTTGCAGACTTAGCATCAACTAATTCACCAACAAAAATAACGGCAATGATGGCAACAATTACGCCAATAAGTTTGCCCTTTAAGTCATCCAGATTGTTAATTTCTAACCAATCTGGGACATCAATATTTGTGTCCACAAATAGCTCGTACAGTCCGTACCCGATAACGAGTAGTACGGTTCCCAACAAAATTGCATCAACGGCAGCTAGGACATCGACAATTGTTTCTTTCAAAGGAGCTTGGTCAATGAATACTCCGAGGGTGGCCCACAGGATTTCAACTGAGCCCAAGATCATGAGCACAATCGCTCCAATCATGGCTGCCAATGCTGGCACAATTACCACGAAACGGGATACTTCAATTAACTTACGCATTCCCACAGTCTATAAACCTAATCCTTGGTTAGCGCGTTGCTAACGGGCAAAATCTGGCTAAGTTAACGGCTAAGGAAGTGCTCTAATCCTTGAATTTTTCCTTACCGGGCATAGGTATTTGATAGGCGAACCTGGCATCCGCGTGGTACGGTTAAAGCCTTAAAGTCCATTGTTTTCAGGAGGATTCAAGTGTCAGAAGAAACTGCTGTTGCTGCAGATGCAATCAAATCAATCTGGCAAAGTAACCCTTCGACCATGGCTGAACTTGATGACGAGTGCAACCCAAATAAGGTATGTCGCAATATGAAGGATGTAACTTACGAAGGTTTTGGCGAAGAGGGCGTAAGTGTCGCCACTGCTTGGAAAGCAAAGTTAGCTCGCGAAGGAAAGCTCGCCACTGGTGGCTCAATCGGCGACCTTATTCTTGGCCAACAAAACTAACAAATCGAAGTACTCGGATTTCCCATGAGTGATGCTCGCCCATTTGCAGATTTAACTGTTGAACAATTAACTAAAGATCTTCGCGAACTTGGCTACATTGCTGACCGTGGTCTTTCGACCTCGATTCTGATCTCGTTAAAGCTCGGTAAGCCACTGTTACTTGAGGGTGAAGTTGGCGTAGGTAAAACTGAATTAGCAAAGACCCTGGCAATCATGTTCCAGCGCGAGTTGATTCGATTGCAGTGCTATGAAGGCATCGACACAAATCATGCACTTTATGAATGGGATTACGCCCGCCAAATGCTTCATATTCGTTCACTCACAAGTGCTGAACTAACTGGTAATTCTGACGAACAACTTTTC
The DNA here is from genome assembly GCA_037619625.1 of Actinomycetes bacterium. Classification (GTDB taxonomy): domain Bacteria; phylum Actinomycetota; class Actinomycetes; order S36-B12; family UBA5976; genus UBA5976. The sequence goes on along the minus strand of JASJMK010000078.1, from coordinate 7,611 downwards.
AGCCCCAAATTTTTGCTTGAGCGCCCGCTACTTAAAGCAGTTCGCGCCGGAGCTAGTTGCGTACTTTTAATTGACGAAGTTGATCGTGCTGATGACGAGTTTGAGGCATTTTTACTCGAGCTATTATCTGACTTCCAAGTTACGATCCCTGAAATTGGAACCATCGCAGCAGTAACTCGCCCGATTGTTATTCTGACTTCCAACCGTACGCGCGAATTACATGACGCCCTAAAGCGTCGTTGCCTCTACACCTGGATTGGCTTTCCAACTGCGGATCGCGAAATTGAAATAGTCCGAGCTCGCGTACCAGGCATCAGTGAACGTCTGGCGACTCAGGTAGTTGGCGCAGTAAACCAACTTCGTGACATGGAACTTGAAAAAGTGCCTGGTGTTGCCGAAACCATCGACTGGGTTGAATCATTGGACGCACTGGGTGCCACCGATCTAACTGAAGCTAGCGCCGCCGACACAATGGGCGCCGTGATCAAAGATCGTGATGATCTAGATTTCACCCTTAAGAACCTAAATGACATCGTCCCTAGCTCCTGATTTAACTGGATTCGACGAGCTTTTCATCGAGTTTGCCCACGACCTGCGAACTCATGGCATGGTCATCGGATCAGATGATGTAATCACATTCCTCTCCGGCATTGCAGTCCTGGACGCAACTGACGTCATGGATGTTTACTGGAGTGGCCGGACAACCCTGGTGCGCAAAAAGGATAATGTTCCGCTTTATAACAAGCGCTTCCAAGCTTTCTTCTTAACCATTGCAGCCGATGAGACCGATGAACGCAAGCTAAAACTCAAGTCCTCGGCAAACGCTGGGGCAACTCTAGAAGTGCCAAATGTTGAACAAGGAATGCCCGGGGACGTGCAGGAAGACGAAAGTCGCATGGGTTACATGGCATCAGCTGCCGATGTTGCCCGGCACAAAGCTTTCGCTGAGTGCACTCCAGAGGAACTTAATCGGTTTCGCAAGTTGATCTCGATGCTTCGGGTCTCCCCGCCAATGCGACGGACATTTCGCACGCAGTCCAGCCCCAAAGGCAAAATTCTTGACATGCGTCGGATGGCTCGCGAAACTATGCGATCCCTGGGAGAACCAAACGAATTAGTTTTCATTAAGCGTAAAGAAAAACTTCGGCCGATAGTTTTCATCTTGGATGTTTCTGGATCCATGGCTGACTATTCCCGCAACTTATTGCAACTGGCATATTCCGCTCGCCGCGCGAATGCAAAAGTTGAAGTTTTTTGCTTTGGCTCCAGGCTTACTCGAATCACTAAATCAATTGATAAGCGCACACCTGATGAAGCAATGCGCCTTGCTGGCGAATCAGTTCTGGACTGGGACGGCGGCACTCGAATTGGCGACTCACTTTCTACCTTTATTAAGGAATCCCGCAGAGCGCGCTTAGGGCGCGGGGCAATTGTTGTTATCTGTTCTGATGGCTTGGACCAGGGGCAACCCCAAGTTTTGGACAAGTCCATGCAGACGCTGGCTCGGCTTGCCCATCGGGTAGTTTGGGTGAACCCACATAAAGGTGACAACGAAGACTACGTACCAAATACCATTGGCATGATGGTGGCAGATCCATACATCGACAAGGTGTACTCGGGCCACAACTTTAAGAGCATCGAAGAATTTGCACGAGAACTATCAAGGATGGGATAACAGATTATGAAATTTAGCGTTTCGTTAGTTGCGCATGGCGATCGTGACATGACACTGGATGAGATCGTGGAACTGGCTGACGCCGTTGCCCCACTCAGCGGTATCGCATCAGGCATGGGAACTAATTCTTATGGCGCCCAGATTATGGTCGAGGCCGAATCTGCAGTTGACGCAGTCAATGAAGGTCGCAAACTTTTTGAGGCAGCAATTGCCAAGACTTCCCTACCAAAATGGGAAATTACTGATGCCGACACTATGAGCGAAGAAGAAGATTTCTTCGATATTGACTTAGAGCTCGAATGATTCGTCTTGGGACATTAGCGGGTTACCCATTCGAGGGACCTCGGGTACTTTCTGGATGGACTGCGCCAAAAGTTCCTGCAGTTTATGCCATCCTTAGCCGCAATGACATCGACGGTAAGCCGCAGGATTATTCAGTAATTTTTGTCGGACACTCGGAGGACCTAACCACAGTCGGATTTCCATTCAAGCATCGTCGTTCTCCAGCTTGGATTGCGCGTGCTGGAGATAAATACAATTTGCATGTTGCTTATTATGAAATTCCAGGTGGATTACCAAAACATCGCCAGCTGGTCTGTGAAGAATTACTTGCGATCTATACTCCAAGTTGTAACGAAGAAAAATTTGATAAGTCTTGGAAAGACGAGTGGATTGGCGAGTACTCCACGCAAGTAACTGACCCGCTTACAACTAATCGGGACCCAAACACATCCAATTAATTTGAAACAAAGAAAATGGCCTCACTTTCGTGAGGCCATTTTTAGATACTTTTCGGTATTTATTTGATTAAATCTCGTGGAGATTTAATCAATGTCTACGCCAACACCATGCATTTGACGCGAACGACGCACTCCCATTGCTGGTTTCGCTACTTCGCGTTCCTTGTCAGCAGGTTCGGCAACGTAAGTTGCGCCAGTCACGATGCCTTCAGCCATTGTGTAAAGCAATGGCAACGCGCCGGCGACAATTCCACCAGTTGAGTTGATTTGGGTAAGACCGCCGTGAATTACTTCAGCGTCTTTCTTGATTTCCCAAACAAGATCAGCAGCTTCCTCTAGGTTGCCAGCAACTTTTGTAAGTTGGCGACCAACTATGAATAAGTAAACGGCAAGTCCTGCAATAAGAGCTACTACATCTATTACTGACCACAATGCTAATGAGCTCATGAACGCACCTTCTCTAGAACGCGGCCTAAGAACAAGTGGTGCTCTAGACCTTCAGCTAATACGGCATCTACACCTGCGGCTGTTACGCCAATAAGCGCAGTGTTTGAAGTGTTGTCCTTTGCTGCTGCCAAGGTTGCTTTGATAGCAGAAACGCGCTTATCAATAGTGCGAACCAAGAGAACCAAGATTGTTAGAAGTGCAGCAACTGCCACTACGACAACAATGCCAAGGATGTTTGCAACGGTCCACAATGTTTCTACTGTGCTATCCATTTCAGCCTCCAAGCTTAGTGCGACCGCGATGTAGGCCAGCAACGATGTTTGTTGCTGACTCAATCGTGGTGCGTAGTTTCTTAAGGCCAGCAGTATTTTTTTCTGCTGCCATTAATCCAGTGTTAATGCGCTTTGCCTGACCGCCAATGCGACCTGCTAGCAGCAGAATTGGGACTACTAATGCAACGACTACTAGTACTACGACTAGACCAATTACATATCCCAAAAGCCACCCGGTGTGGGTACCAAAGAAATCACTCATAACTACCCCTAAATCGATTCTGCGAAGTTACGCACTGGCGCCAAGCTGGCATTAACTGAATCAACTGTGCTTGGCACGGTTGATGTTTGCGCGACAATTACCGCTACGCCGCCATCAAGTGCGTCCAGAGTTTTAACAACTGAACGCAAGTGAAGAATGACTCGAATTAAGCCAAGTGCGGCCGCGGCAATGATGATCGTAAAGATCACTAGTGAGACTACAAATACAGTTTCCATTGTTATCCCCTTATCCCAATAACTTTGCAACTGATCCGGCATAACGCACGGCTCCGTTAGCAACTTCTTTGATAGTTTCATCTGTTGTTTCCAACAGTGCAGGTGTGGTGCCAAGTTCGCCAATTAGAGCGACGCCACCAGCCAGAGCATCATCTGCTGCGCCGCGGATTCGCTCCAAGGCGCTAAGTACCATGTTTAGCAACCAAACCAGAACTGGAATGATCACTACAACAAGTGCGATGTTAAAAATTGCCCAAATACTCATCTCTGTCCCCTTCTACCGTCGTGCCAAAGGCTTGTAAGGCAGGAAGAAGCGAGCAAGAACGCGACCGGTTGCCCGCTTGAAAGCGTTAACACCAATCGCAAGTCCACTTGCTGCCTTTGCGCCACCAATTGCATTTGGATCCAAGCCCTTGGAGATTGCATCCATGCGAGCTTCCATGTTTTTAGTTGCGGTGTTCACTAACACAGCAGTTACGTCGGCAACTAGACCGCGACCATAGTTAGCAGCTGCACCAGAGATTACAAGATCCATTGAAAGATCCACTTTGGTGCCACCAGCTATTTGGTTAAGCGAAGCAGTTAGCACGATCGAAGCCGCGCCACGACCTTTTTTGTCTGCACCGGAAGCATCCAGAACAAGAATCTTCTTTGCGTTGTCGCGACTCTTAACTTCGGCAACACCATCGAATTCCAGTTTTACTGGTCCTGCGGAAACTACTACGCCACCTTCGTACTTGTCCTTAGTAATTTCCTTGGACAGGTTCGCTCCTGGAATTGAAGCCGCAACTTGTGGAATGTCATCAAAGAACTTCCATACAGCGTCAATTGGTTGCTTTACTTCAAATGATTGCGAGATCAGCATGATGCCTCCTTAAGGCCCGAGTTTGGATTAACTGTTTTCACAATTAATCGCCCATTTTCACTGGTGGCATTCCACTGATGTCTTTACCGGTGGTAAGTGCTTCATAAACCCGGTTTGGCATCATTGGCATGTCGATGTTACGAACGCCGGTGTGACCAACGGCGTCAACTACAGCATTTACGAAAGCAGCAGGTCCGGCAACGGTTGCGCACTCGCCAACACCTTTGGCACCAATTGGGTGGTGCGGACAAGGTGTAACTACCTCGTGCAATTCAAAGCCTGGAGTTTCCCAAGCTGTTGGTAGCAAGTAGTCCATGTAGTTAGCACCGATGCAGTTACCTTCTGAGTCATAGGTCTGGTACTGCATGCTGGCCATTGCGTATGCCTCGGTTAGCCCACCCATGATTTGTCCTTCGACAACCATTGGGTTAATGCGAACGCCACAGTCATCAACTGCAACAACCTTTAGGACATCCCAAACGCCAGTTTCCGCATCCACTTCAACCTTTACGAAGTAAGCAGCGAACGGCCAGGTTAAGTTCGGTGGATCATAGTAAGCGTTGTTCTCTAAGCCTGGCTCCATACCATCTGGCATGTTGCTGTAAGCAGCTAAAGCACAGTCCTGAATCGTTACGCCACGTTCCTTGTTTGAGCGAACGTAGAAGCGACCCAACTCCCACTCGATATCTTCTTCTGAGACTTCAAGTAAGTGTGCTGCAATTTTGCGCGCCTTGGCACGAATCTTGCGAGAGACCATAGCCACTGCAGCGCCAGCAACTGGAGTACTACGTGATGCGTAGGTTCCCATGCCAAACGGCGCAGTATCGGTATCGCCTTCTTCAACAGTTACGTCATCTGCTGGAATACCAAGCTCATGGGCAACAATCTGTGCCCAAGTTGTCTGGTGACCCTGACCTTGGTTCATCGCGCCGGTGCGCAAAATCGCCTTACCAGTCATGTGAACGCGAAGTTCTGCCGAATCAAACATCTTGATACCCAAGATGTCGTATTCACGGCTATTTCCTGCGCCTAATGGTTCAGTCATTGTCGAGATACCAATACCAAGTAACTTGCCACGCTTGCGCGCTTCAGCTTGCTCAGCTTTGTATGTGCTGTATCCGATTGCCTTCAGCCCAATGTCTAGACATTTTCCGTACTGACCTGAGTCAGTTAGGAAACCAAATGCTGTTCGGTAAGGGAACATGTCATCTTTAACAAGATTCATGCGACGGAACTCTGCTTGATCCATTCCTAGATCGTTTGCTGCTGCGTGAACCATTCGCTCTTGGAAGAACATGGCTTCAGTTACGCGGAAGGAACAGCGGTATGCCACGCCACCTGGAGCTTTGTTGGTGTAGTAACCAACGGACTCTAGGTGCGCTGCTGGAATGTCGTAGCAAGCAAATGTTGAGTGCATCAGACCAATCTTGAACTTACTTGGCTGGGCATCTGCATAGAACGCACCGTGATCAGAGATCGTCTTCATGCGCATTCCAAGCATCTTGCCGTCCTTGCGAAGCGCTAATTCACCTTGCAGGTAAACGTCGCGACCAAAGCCAGTTGAAATTAAGTTTCCGGTCTTATCTTCAATCCACTTAACTGGACGCTCGGTCAAAATCGAAGCAAGAATCGAAACTACATAGCCTGGGTAAATTGGCACTTTGTTACCAAAGCCACCACCAAGGTCAGGAGAAACAATACGGATCATGTGTTCTGGCAGTTCAGCAACCATGGCTACTGCAGCGCGCACAATGTGCGGGGCCTGCGAAGTCATGTAAACCGTTAACTTGCCAGTTGCGCGATCGAAGTCGGCAATTGAGCCACAAGTTTCCATTGGAGATGGATGGGAACGTGGGTAGTGAAGTTCCATCTTTGAAATCACATCAGCTTCGGCAAACGCCTTATCTGTTGCAGCCTTGTCGCCGATTTCCCAATCGAAAACTTTATTGCCTGGCTGGTTTTCCTTGTCATCACGGATAACTACCGAATCTGCTGCCATTGCCTGCATTGGATTAACGATCGCTGGAAGTTGTTCGTACTCGACAACAATTGCTTCACATGCATCTTTAGCGATGTATGGATCATCAGCAATAACTGCGGCAACTTCTTGTCCCTGGAACCGAACCTTGTCAGTAGCAAGTACTGCTTGGGTGTCATAGGAAAGAGTCGGCATCCATGCCAAGTTACGAGCTGCCATCATTTCGCCGGTTAGTACTAAGCGGACGCCAGGAATGTCGTAAGCCTTGCTGACATCAATTGATTTGATGCGAGCGTGAGCTACTGGGCTGCGGAGGATTTCCATATGCAACATGCCAGGTAACACGATGTCATCGACATAGTTACCCTTGCCGCGGATGAACCGGTTGTCTTCAACGCGGCGGCGGCTTGCACCAAGTCCACCAATTTTAATTTCGTCTAATGCCATGTCTAAAACTCCAACCTAGTTTGATTCTGCGCGCATTTTTTTAGCGGCCCAGAGAACTGACTTAACGATATTTTGGTAACCGGTGCATCGACATAAATTGCCGGAAAGTGCCCAGCGAATTTCGTCTTCTGTTGGGTCGTTGTTCTTGTCTAGAAGTGCTTTTGCAGCCAGCATCATGCCTGGTGTGCAGAAACCACAATGTAAGCCGTGCTCTTCCTTGAAGCCTTCTTGAATTGGGTGAAGTTCACTTGCAGATGCCAGGCCTTCAACTGTTTCAAGGCTGTGACCGTCGGCCTGAACTGCAAGCATTGTGCAACTCTTGATTGGTCGACCATCAAAGAGAATTACACACGCACCACAGTTACTGCTATCGCAACCTGAGTGAGTGCCGGTCATTTTTAGACCTTGGCGTAACAAGTGTGCAAGTAGTAAGCGTGGTTCAACATCAACTGTGCGATCATCGCCGTTGACCTTGATAGTTACCCGCCGGGTGGCAACCCCAGGAGCTGGTGCTGCTTGTACTTCGTCATAAAGACTGGTCATTTTCAGGCTGCTTTCTGTGATGTGGTTGCAAGTCCAGTAAGAATTCGCGAAACAAATGTCTTAACGATCTGGCGCTTGTAGTCCGATGATCCGCGATGATCAGTGCGAGGCTCAGCAGTTGCAGCAACTGCTGCCGCAACTTGCGC
>JASJMK010000077.1:0-17020 GCA_037619625.1 Actinomycetes bacterium | reverse complement strand
GAAGACACCTTAATCATGGCTGACTTAGGCGTTTCTGCGGCTTCGGACATAGTTCAAAACTTAAAGAATGCGGTTAAAAAATCGGGAGCAAATTCTCCGCAAGAACTCCTGGAAATTGCCAGCCGAGAATTAACCCAACTAGTTGATGGTGGCTTTGATCGAAGCCTGAACATCACTCGCACTGGTTCCAACCCGGCCATTGTCTTAACGGTGGGTGTGAATGGCACCGGTAAAACGACGACAACCGGAAAACTTGCGCGCCTGCTTTCCGCGCAAGATAAAGATGTTTTGCTTGGGGCGGCTGACACTTTCCGAGCTGCGGCTGCGGAGCAATTAATTACTTGGGGTGAGCGTGTTGGCGTGCCAGTTATTAGAGGCGCTGAAGGTAGCGATCCGGCAAGTGTGGCATTTGAATCAGTGGCTGCTGGAATTGAACAAGAAGTCGATGTTGTTTTAATTGACACTGCAGGTAGATTGCACACCAAACAAGGACTTATGGATGAACTTGGCAAGGTTTATCGAGTTGCCAGCAAATCCACGCCGATTTCTGAAGTGCTATTAGTAATTGACGCTACAACTGGTCAAAACGGTTTAGCTCAAGCAAAAGTATTTAGCGAAGTAGTTCCAGTCACGGGAGTTGTCTTAAGTAAATTGGATGGTACAGCTAAAGGCGGAATAATTATCGCAATTCAACAAGCACTTGGTGTGCCAGTGAAATTAGTGGGCCTTGGCGAAGGTCCAGATGACCTTGCGTTATTTAACCCCGTGGACTTTGTAACAGGGTTGCTCAACTAGCCAATGCTCGCTATAGTTACGATTCCGTCATCGATTTGAAGATTTATTCGATCAACCCGGTAATCCATCGTGATCATAAAGCTTTCCTCATCCCTGCGGACTATTCGCGCCGTCAAAGTTTCGCTGGGAATACCTTCGATAGTTTCAATTGCCTGCGTTTCGCTGGGAATACCTTCGATAGTTTCGATTGCTTGCGTTTCGCTCATTCCAATGACTTCTTCAGCCACGGCCTGCGTGGTATCCGATGGGGCAAATTCCATTTCAGATCCTGATTCCGTTGGGTTCGGTAACGCGGTTGCCGTCACGGCAGCCTCGGGAGTTGAGCTTTGTGGGCCACATGCAGTCAGGGCCAGAGTTGCAGTAAGCACCCCAAGGATCATTGATTTCATAATTCAATTATGCCCAGATTCGCAGCAGTTAAGCGTGCACTAAAGTCAAAGAAAAGGATCAAATGGAGTCATTAATGAATGGGCCGATTTCGCGAGTTGCAAGAGCAGTTGCTGCTAGGCAGATCTCGCCAATCCACGCAGTTTCAAAAGCGCTAGAAAACATTGAGTCGAGTAATCCTGTGCTTAACTTTATGGCGCAACATTGTTCGGAGTCTGCCTTAAAAGATGCAGCAAATTCTTCCTTGTCAGGACCTCTGACCGGTGTTCCGGTATTAGTTAAAGACTTAGAGCAAGTTATTGGTTTACCCACTCGCAAAGGAAGTCTCGCGTTAGCGGACGCGCCACCAGAGACCTTTGATGGAACTGTGGTTGCGCGACTGAAAGCTGCGGGTGCAATTGTTGTCGGCAAAACTACGCTTCCCGAATTTGCAATCGAGGGTTTCACCGCTAACCGTGCAACTGGAGTCACTCGAAATCCATGGAACTTAGAACTATCTCCGGGAGGATCAAGTGGTGGTTCAGCTGCCGCAGTTAGTGCTGGTGTGGTTCCGATTGCCACCGCAACAGATGGCGGGGGATCGATACGGATCCCGGCTGCATTTTGTGGGTTAGTAGGACTGAAGCCATCGAGTGGTGTCATAGGCCGCTGGCCAACTCCAGATTGGATTGATTTTTCAACGGAAGGACCATTTGCCACCACGGTAGATGACTTGCGCCTTCTTATGTCAGTAATTGCCGGCGCAACATCTGGTGATCCATTAGGAACAGTTGGAGTCGCACCTAAAGAATATTTGATTTTCAAAAATCAAACTCCCACCAAGATCTATGCTGCAACCAGGACTTCGGATTTTGGCGACTTGCCTACAGAGTTAGAGCAAATGTTTCGAGATTCTGTGGCTGAATTAAGTGGTCAGTTAAATCAACAAGTTACCTGGATTGAACCTGGTTCACTTTTTGGCACAGCGGATCCTGACTTGGACTGGTTCACTATGGCAACTGCTGAACACTTAGTGTCATTAGGTCGAGACTGGGTCGTTGAAAATTTTGAATTACTTCATCCAGCCAGCCAAGAATTTTTCACGCAAGGCATGAATTCTGATTTGGATGAATACATCGAAGCTCGCCGCCGCAGATTTGATTACATCCGCGTTATGGACGAATTGTTGGCAGGAGATGCAATTTTGTTGACTCCGACTGTTGCCGAAACCGGCTGGTTTGCTGATGGTCGCTTGGCTGCAGATTCACCTGCTGGGCTTTCCCCACCTGAGAGTTATTCAACTGCGCTGCAAAACATCACTGGTAATCCAGCTATTACTTTGCCGCTGCCTGTCATGAGTAGTGGACTGCCTGGCGCACTTCAAATTACTGCGCCAAGATACCGGGAAGATTTATTACTCGACATGGCGCAAAACTGGGAACGCACTAATCCATGGCAACTTAACGCAACTGGCTATGAACCCTTCGACGCATTTCTAGACGCGTAACTTGCAAGTATTTAACTGGGCGCCATAACACTTGGTCGCCAAGTATTTAACTGGGCGCCATAACGCTTAATAAGTCATAGATCACATGCGAGGCAGCTATGCCAGTCATTTGCGCGTGGTCGTATGCCGGGGCGACTTCAACAACATCGGCTCCCACTATGTTCATAGCGCCAAATGAGCGAATCACTTTTAGCAGTTCGCGACTTGTTAGGCCGCCCGCTTCCGGTGTTCCAGTGCCAGGTGCATGTGATGGATCCAATACGTCAATGTCGATAGAGACATACATTGGACGATTTTGCACCCGATCGCGAATTTTGTCGATTGCTCCCTGAGCGCCAATATCTTCAAATTCAATACTTGAAAAAATTTCAAAGCCAAGACTTTTATCTTGATCTAAATCTTTTGCAGAATAAAGTGGTCCACGAATTCCAACGTGAATTGAACCCTCGCGATCAATCAAACCTTCTTCTGACGCTCGGCGAAATGGCGTGCCGTGTGTGTAATCTTCGCCAAAGTAGGAATCCCAAGTATCTAGGTGGGCATCAAAGTGCACCACACTAATTGGGCCATGCTTTGCGGCCATAGTACGAAGTAGCGGCAATGCAATGGTGTGATCGCCACCAATAGTGATTATTCGTTTAGCGCGCTCATGCAAATTTCGACTACCGTTTTCGATCTGCTTAATTGCTTCTTCGATGTGAAACGGGTTAGCTGCAATGTCTCCAGCATCTGCAACTTGCTGTGAGGCAAAAGGTGATTTACTTCCGGCGGGATTAAATGGTCGCAGAAGTCGTGAGGATTCGCGCACATGACTTGGCCCAAATCGAGCGCCAGGGCGATAGCTCACACCAGTATCAAATGGAATGCCAACTAGGGCAACGTCAACATCCGAAACCTCATCAATGAAAGGCAGCCGAGCAAAAGTGCCGAGTCCGGCATATCGCGGAATTTGTGTGGCATCGACTTGTCCAACAACATCACCCGTTAACAATCGGGGCAAAGATTCATCTTTCATGTGGTTCCCATTCAAGTCAGGCCGAAGTTTTCCTATTTAAATTACGATTATCCAGCAAAAATCTAGATTTATCACGGGTTTGCCCGAGGTGAACCAATTAGTGTAAATCCCTTGCAAGAACTAATTCGCAGGTCTACCTTTCTAATAACAGTAACGGACTAGCCGTTTCTCGGTGCGTTGAGCGTTTGGAGTACGCATGACAAAAGTAAGTATCACAGTCGATGGTGTCCTTCACGAAAGTGAAGTCGAACCACGAACTTTATTAGTTCATTATCTGCGCGAACAAGTTGGCAAGGTCGGAACCGTTGTTGGTTGCGACACATCCAGTTGTGGCGCATGCACAATCTTGCTAGATGGGCGCAGTGCAAAATCTTGCAGCGTTTTAGCCATACAGGCTGATGGCTCATCAGTTACCACGATCGAAGGTTTAGCTGGAGATGAATGGCATCCAGTACAAGCTGCATTCAAAGAATGCCATGGCTTGCAGTGTGGATACTGCACTCCAGGAATGGTGTTGTCAGCAGTTGACTTGCTAAGCGAGAACCCAAATCCAAGTGAAGCAGAAATCAGAGAAGGTCTTGAAGGCAATCTGTGCCGCTGCACTGGTTACCACAACATTGTTAAGTCAGTTGCACTTGCAGCTGAAACCATGAAGGGCGGAAAGAAATGACGGAATTAGCAGAACACGTAGCCGCTATCGGGCGTCCACTTAAGCGCAAGGAAGATGCTCGACTTTTAACTGGCAAGACGCAATGGACTGACAACATTCAGTTGGCAGGCGCTCTTCATATGGCAATCTTGCGTAGCCCAATGGGTCACGCCAAGATCACAAAGCTTGATGTCTCAGGTGCACTTAAGTATCCAGGTGTCGAGGCAGCTTACGGCGCAGCCGAGTTGGGTGACCTGAATGCATCCGTGCCATGTGTATGGCCGGTAACTGATGACATGGTTGCGCCTGACTTCCCAGCTCTTGCCAAGGGCGAAGTGCGTCACATGGGTGATTGCGTTGCATTGGTGCTTGCAGGAACTGCGGCTCAGGCAGCCGATGCTCTCGAAGGCATCGTGGTTGAGTATTCAGCTTTGCCAGCAGTTATAAATATGGATGACGCAATCAAGGAAGGTAGCCCACTAGTTCACTCTGATAAGGGAACTAACAAGTGCTACACCTACAAGTTGCAACCGCAAGGCGATGGCGCTTATGAAGCAGTCAAAGCTAAGGCAGACATTGTTGTTAAGCGTCGCTTCGTTAACCAGCGATTGATCCCAGCATTCATGGAGCCGCGCGCTGTCGTGGCTTCTCCAATGGGAACATCCGGTGAACTGACAATTTGGTCAGCAACTCAAGTACCTCACGTACTTCGAGTACTTCTTGCTTTGGTCACAGGGGTATCAGAGAACAAGCTGCGTGTCGTGGCTCCAGATGTCGGCGGCGGTTTCGGTGGCAAACTCCAGTGCTACCGCGAAGAAATTCTCTGCGTTGCGCTTGCTAACAAGCTTGGTCGACCAATTAAGTGGACCGAAACTCGCAGCGAAGATATGATGGCTACCCACCATGGTCGCGATCAACTTCAGGACATTGAAATTGCCGCAACCAAGGATGGCAAGCTACTTGGCCTAAAGGTTGACCTCATTGCAAACATGGGCGCATACCTACAGATCATCACACCAGGTATTCCATTACTGGGCATGTTTATGTATCCAGCGATTTACAAGATGGATGCCTATGACTTCTCTTGCATTGGGGTATTCACAAACACCACACCTACTGATGCATACCGTGGTGCAGGTCGACCAGAATCTACCTACGCCATTGAACGAATCATGGATGAACTAGCTAATGAACTTGGCATGGAGCCAATGGAATTGCGTAAGAAGAACTGGATCAAGCACGAAGAGTTCCCTTACACAACAGTTGCTGGGTTAACTTACGATTCCGGTAATTATGAAGCCGCTACCGAAAAGGCGATGGCTTTGTTCAACTACGACGAATTGCGTAAAGAGCAAGTAAAGCGTCGTGCCTCTGGTGACAAAGTTCAGCTCGGTATAGGCATTTCGACATTTACTGAAATGTGTGGCCTTGCACCTTCCCGAACTTTAGGCGCACTGAAATATGTCGCTGGTGGTTGGGAACACTGCACAATTCGCGTACTGCCAACTGGCAAGGTCGAATTGGTAACTGGAACTTCACCTCATGGTCAAGGACATGAAACTGCGTGGAGCCAGATTGCAAGTGACACTCTTGGCATTCCAGTAGATGACATCGAAGTTATTCACGGTGACACTCGTACCTCTCCATATGGCATGGACACTTATGGTTCACGATCGCTGGCAGTTGGTGGTCAGGCCATCCTGCGTGCAGGTGAAAAGGTAGTTGAGAAGGCTCGCTTGATTGCGGCTCATCAACTTGAGTGCAGCGCCAATGACTTGGAATTCGACAATGGTGTATTCCGCGTTAAGGGTGACCCTTCAAAGGAAAAGGCAATTCAAGCCGTGGCATTCGAGGCATTCTCTGCTCACGATTTGCCAGATGGTTTGGAGCCAACTTTGCAGGCAGAGTCAACTGTGGATCCACAGGACTTCAGTTACCCACATGGCACGCACCTTTGTGCCATGGAAGTTGATACTGAAACCGGTAAGAGCACAATTCGTTCTTATGTTTGTGTCGATGACATTGGTATTCAAATCAATCCATTAATTGTCGAAGGACAAGTACATGGTGGTTTGGCCCAAGGAATTGCGCAAGCACTTTACGAAGGTGCGGTTTACGATTCCGATGGTCAGTTACTGACTGCTTCATTTGCCGATTACTTGGTACCTAGCGCACCAGATCTGCCGTCGTTTGTAACGGATCACACAGTGACGCCATCGACAACGAACCCACTTGGCACTAAGGGCGTAGGTGAAGCTGGTGCGATCGCATCAACCCCAGCAGTTATAAACGCCATCGTGGATGCGCTTCGACCATACGGAGTTAACGATGTGCCGATGCCGGCACTTCCAATGACAGTGTGGCGAACGCTTAACGCTGCTCGCCAAGGAGGAAAATAATGATTCCATCAAAATTTGACTACGTTCGGCCAAAGTCAGTTGATGAAGCTGTCGCTGCGCTAAAGGCTGGTGGCGAAGACTCCAAGGTAATCGCCGGTGGACAGTCAATGCTGCCGTTGTTGCGACTTCGTCTTGCTGCACCTTCAGTGCTAGTTGATTGCGCTCGCATCGACGAAATGAAAGGCATCAAAGACAATGGCGACTCAGTAACGATCGGTGCAGCAACAACGCACTGGGATGTATTGAACAGCGACATCGTCAAAACTCACGTGAAGTTACTGGCAGACGCCACCGCTACTGTTGCGGATCCGCAAATTCGTCACCGGGGAACTTTTGGAGGCGCATTAGCTCATGGTGATCCGGCAGGAGATTTACCTGCAGTCGTGCTGGCACTTGATGCGACGCTGGAAATTGCAGGTTCAAAAGGTCGCCGCCAAGTCGCCGCCAAGGACTTCTTTCTTGACTATTTCACGACTGAAGTTGGTCCAGATGAAATCCTAGTTTCGATCACGATTCCTAAATTAGGAAAAGGCTGGGGCACTTGTTATGAAAAATTCAACCGATCAGCAAATGGTTGGGCTGTTGTAGGCGTTGCAGCTGCGGTAAAGGTCGATGGTGGCAAAATCACCGAGGCGCGAATCGCACTTACTAACTGCGCCGCTATTCCGGTGCGCGCTTCCAGTGTCGAGTCTGCGCTTAAAGGCGTCGCAGTATCGGCAAGCGAAATTGAGGAGGCATCTCAAAGCGCGGCTGACGGTACACGTGCCACAAGCGATTTAGCGGCCGACAAGGAATATCGCGAGCACTTGATGCGAGTAATAACCGCCCGCGCAGTTAGCTGTGCTGCTGGCGTCTAATTTAACAAATTAAAAACCCCCAAATTGCGTTGCAGTTTGGGGGTTTTAAGTTAACGGCTCAAATGAAAATTAGTTTGCGCAGTTTGCTTGCGGTTAATACGGGGGATAGACGTTAATTGTGTAATACAAAATAATTAAGATCTAGGACGCTCGTCCATGTCTTCGCCAGTGGCTACGTCGCCCACCTCAACTAAAAAAATTTCTTCTGAATGCTCAGAAATAAAGGCTCTAGCACCGTGGTCACCAGCAGCACTACGTGACAATTCTGGCCAAGTAGCGCGCGCGAATTTCACTGGGTGTCCTCGCATTGCGTTGTAACTTGCTACAACAATTTCACCTGGTGATTCAACGACTCGCGCCACTGCCTCGCTGGTTAAACCTGGAAGGTCAACCAAGGTAACAACTACTTCTTCAATCTCAGAATGACCGTTTAGATGCGCCAGACCAACTTGAAGTGAGGAACCCATGCCTGTTGGCCAATTTGGATTTTCCAAAACTATGGCATTTGGTACCTCGCCAACCCAAGCACCAAGAACCACAAATACTTGATTGCAACCTGCCTTTGATAGCACTTGAACTGCGCGATCTACGAGGCGAACTCCGTCATGAACATAGGGAGCTTTAGGTCCGCCAAAACGCTTACCTTCGCCAGCTGCAAGGACTAAGCCAGCGGTTGTCATCGCGGGGCACCCGGATGGATAGTGCCTTGGGTTTGAGCCAAATTTTTTCCAGTTCCACCCCAACGATCTTGAATAACTTCAGCAAGAATTGAAATTGCTGTCTCTTCAGGAGTTCTAGCGCCTAAGTCAAGCCCGATAGGGGATTTCACTCTTAGCAATTCCTGCGGACTAATGCCCGCTTCAATCAATCGAGCCACACGGTCATCATGAGTTTTTCGGGATCCCATCGCGCCAATATATGCCGCTTTAGTTTTAAGAGCTTCGATCACAACTGGAACATCGAATTTTGGATCATGGGTCAAGATACAAATCACCGCGCGAGAGTCAATATCTTGAGTGGCCAACCAGCGGTGCGGCCAATCATTAACAACTTCATCGGCATCCGGAAACCGCTTTTTAGTGGCGAAGACTTCGCGCGCATCACAAACTGTGACATGGAATCCCAAAAACTTTCCAGCTTTAGCAACAGCAGCAGCAAAATCAATTGCACCAAAAACTAACATTCTGGGTTTCGGAGCAAATGTTGAAACGAAAATTTCCAACGCACCTTCAAGGCGTTCACCATCTATGCCATAGTGCAAAAATCCAGTTGTTCCGGATTCAAGTAGACCTAAAACATCAGTGCCAACGGCTGAGTTCAAGCGATCGCTACCTAAATCGCCCGCTATTTTATTTGGCCATACAACCAAGTGCTTACCCAGATGTGCTGGACCATTTACAACTGTGGCCACAGCAACTGGTTGGTCAGCTTGCACACTGGCAAACAAGTCAGGAAGTTCTGGCCAAGTTTCCTGGGAAATTTGTTCAACGAATACCTCAAGAATTCCGCCACAAGTTAAGCCAACTGCAAAGGCATCGTCATTACTAATGCCGTATTTTTCAAATTGCGGAACACCGTTTGCAATAACTTCGCTGGCCATTTCGTAAACTGCACCTTCAATGCAGCCACCGCTAACGGAACCTACGGCTTCGCCACCAGCAGTGACCATCATGGAAGCTCCTGCTGGGCGGGGCGCAGAACGCCACGTTCGCACCACAGTTGCCATTGCTGTTGTGTTTCCAGCTTGGTATGCCGCAAACAATTCGTCGAGGACTTCTTTCACGCGAGATTCCTTAAGTTGACTTTGGATAAGCCTAAGGCAGATTGAGCCATGGCAGGATTTGCCCAGTCACTGCGCCACCCGCAGGCAATACGGCGTAGCCGTGAGCATCGACAAAACCGCGAAGCATCGACGAATCCAGATGTTCTAACGGGGTAACCACACCGTCAGCTTCAGTGCATAAAACCAATCGAACTTCGCGCGCTGGTCCCTTAAAGTCTGCATTAAAAGTACGACTTTCCAGCGTTGGTAAAACTTGGCCATAAGAGCCAGCAATAAATGGCGCAACTAAACTCAGCAACCCGATTACAGCAGATTGCGGGTTTCCTGGAAGTCCGATCAAAAATTTGTCATTGATTCGAGCCATCAAGCTGTGGTAACCAGGTCGGACTAAAACTGCATCAATTATTAATTCGCCATTTACATCTCGGATCGCATCGTGCAGGTGATCAACTGGGCCAGCAGCAGTTCCTCCAGTTGTGATGATTAAGTCAGACTTGGAATTAGTTATGGCGACAACGTGATCATCCAAAGTATCTGCAACATGAATAACGTTAACTAATGTTGCTCCCAAATAATCAACCCAAAATGGTAATTGTGGCCCAAGTGAATCTCGAACCTTTCCGTCACGTGATGGGCCATCAAGTAATAATTCGTCACCAAAAATTAAAACGTCAACACTAATTTTCTTGTATACCAAAACTTCATTGTGGCCGGCAGCAGCAGCAACACCAACGATTGCTGGTGTTAATTTTGTTCCAGCACTTATTAATTTTTCACCAGTTCTAGCTTCGTAACCACTTGAGCGAACATCATGAAATAGTGGCAACTCATGTTTTTGATCTAACAATTCTGCAGCACCCTTTATTGCGTGCACTTTGGAATCAATTAACGCACTCTCTTCGTCTTTGAGGGCAGCAGTTGCTCCCTGTGGCATGACAGCACCAGTTGCAGTGTGCACACATTCACCAGAATTAAGTTCTTTGATGAATTCATGTCCAGCAAGTGCTTCGCCAACATGCTGCCAAGGACCAGGTCCACTAACTGCCCAGCCATCAATTCGAGATGCGGCAAATGGTGGCATGTCACCGAGCGCGACAACGTCACTTGCAACAACCATGCCACCAGCCTCGGAGAGCGCTAAAAATTGACTTGGCGTTAATTTGGCCGCGCTATGAGCTAACTTGCGGGCTTGCTGCCAAGTGACTTCAAACGCAGGGTTGCTTTCCATTTACCCATTGTTCTAGATTTTCCGGCGAGATTCCCATAATGCGATACCTGGAATGGCGTAAAACCCACTAAATCCCAAACTTTGGTGTCGCAAATGGCAAAAGAGAACAATAATGATTCCATGGCGAATATAGCGAGCGCACTAGTGACGACGGATGTCATCGTCGTTTCTGATTTTGCAGCAGCAGTTCGGTCAAATGTTTCGGGCGCAGTCGTCACCTTTTCAGGGGACGTGCGAGATAACGATCACGGTCGAGCCGTAGCATCTTTGGAATATGAGGCGCATCCAACGGCACAAAGTCTGCTCGAAAAAGTCGCCCGCGAAATTGCCGAGCGCCATGACGTTTTAAGTGTTGCAGTTGCCCATCGTCATGGACCAATACCTATCGGAGAATCTGCGTTAGTTGCAGTGGTTTCAGCAAAACATCGTAAAGCTGCATTTTCTGCTTGTGCTGATTTAGTTGATGAAGTAAAAGCCCAAATTCCAATTTGGAAACACCAAGTTTTTACCGACGGTACCGATGAATGGGTGAACTGCGCATGAGCACTTTAATCGATACTTTTGGGCGAGTGCATCGTGACATCCGCGTGTCCTTAACGGATCGCTGCAACCTTCGTTGCACTTATTGCATGCCACACGATTTTGCAGCCTGGATGCCAACGGAAGACTTGCTCTCAACCGAAGAATTAATGACCATTCTTGAAGTTGGAATTGATGCAGGAATTGATGAAGTCCGATTAACAGGTGGCGAGCCTCTTCTTCGTCCCGACATCGTAGACATTGTTGCCAGAATTAATGGATTGCCAAATCCTCCAAAACTTTCACTCACAACAAATGGCATTCGCCTGGCAGCACTTGCCCAGCCACTTAAAGACGCTGGCTTGGAGCGCGTGAATGTTTCATTAGACACTCTCAGCGCAGAGCGATTCAAGGCCATGACATTTCGAGATCGATTCGATGATGTTCTCAAGGGATTAAAAGCGGCCCGCGATGCGGACTTAACACCGATCAAGATCAACACAGTATTGATGCCAGGTGTAAACGATGATGAAGCAGTCACGCTCCTAAAGTGGGCGTTAGACGAAGGATTCAAATTAAGGTTTATCGAACAGATGCCTCTTGATGCAGGCGGCGTTTGGGATCGTTCCACAATGGTCACTGCCGATGATGTATTTCATGCCTTAAATCCGGTGTACTCATTAACTCCAGTTGAGGCACGTGGTTCGGCGCCCGCTGAAGAATTTCTAGTTGATGGTGGACCAGAAACTGTTGGAATAATTGCAAGTGTTACCAGGCCATTTTGTGGTTCGTGCGATCGCTTGCGCTTAACATCTGATGGTCAATTACGATCCTGTTTATTTGCAACAAAAGAAATGGATTTGCGTTCGGTACTTCGTGAATCTGATGACAGTGATGCTGCCAAGCGTGCTGAAATAGCGCTGCGCTTTGGTAAAACAGTGTTAAGCAAACTTCCAGGTCATGGTATTAATGACCCAAGTTTTATTCAGCCGGCAAGGCCCATGTCAGCAATTGGCGGGTAGCAAATGGCCGTGACTTTGCGATTTTACGCAGCGGCTCGTAAGGCAACCGGAACAAGTGAGATGACATTAGAGCCCTCAGTTGCGCTGCATCTGTTGGATCAAGCAGTAGCTGCTCATCCAAAATTGCTCGGCGTGCTCGGGCAGTGCAGTTTTTTATTGAATGAAGTAGCGCTACACGACTTTGATACTCAAGTGCCGGACGGCTCAACCTTAGACGTATTGCCGCCATTTGCCGGTGGCTAACTGCGTAACTTAATACGTTGCTGGATATGTTTCCTACCGTGCTGAGATTTCGAGTTTTTCCAAATTCTCGAGGGTATTTCGGTAAAGTTCTGATATTCAGCATTTTAGGAAAGGGCGCCCCATTTGGAACTCGAACACTCATTTACTGTTCCAGCAGACATTGACACCGCGTGGAACACATTGCTAGATGTCGAACGCATCGCAATGTGCATGCCGGGGGCAACTTTGTTGAATGTTGAAGGTGACACTTTTAACGGCCAAGTAAAAATTAAACTCGGTCCAATAACGATGGTTTTTGGCGGCGCCGCATCTTTTGTAGAAAAGGACTTGGCAAATCACAGGTTAGTTATTAACGCGTCGGGAAGTGAAACCAAAGGGACTTCAACTGCGCAAGCAATAGTGACAACTCAACTCATAGCCGAGAGCCCCAGTTTGACACGAGTCGATGTGAATACCGACTTAGCAATTACGGGTAAGCCAGCTCAATTTGGACGAGGTGTTATGTCTGATGTTGCGGGACGAATCATTGGACAGTTTGCAGGCAATCTCGAAGGCGTGATTGCAGCAGGTTCTGTGGAAAATTCAAGTGGGCAAGATTCTGGCACGCAACCCCAAGTAAGTACCCCAGCGCCTGTTGCCGATGCTATTGACATAATGCAAATGGGTGGGAGTGCGGTAGCCAAGAAATTGATTCCGGTTGCTTTAGTAATTCTGGTAATTGTTGCTGGCTGGCTCATACTGGGTTAATTGCACTAAATAAAGGCATCTGTAGAAGCAAGAATTTTGCCCATCTCGCATTACTGCTTAAAAAGAACCATAATTAAGAAACAGGCTCGGGAGGTATCAGGTGCCAAAGATTCTTGCTTCGCGCGTTGCGGATCTTCAAAAATCCCGAACACCGTATGTGCATGCCCGAGTTGTATTGGCGGAAAAGCCAACGTCGGCAAAGCCAGGGGATGAAGCCTTAATTTTTTCGGATGGAACTATTGAAGGTTTCGTGGGTGGCTCCTGTGCTGAGTCCACCGTTCGAACGCAAGGCATGTCGGTATTAGATGACGGCCATGCCTTACTATTGCGTATCGCGCCCATGCCGGAACCAGATACTCAAATTGGAAAGCGCACAGTACACAACCCTTGTTTGTCCGGTGGGACACTTGAAATTTTCTTGGAGCCAGTAATGCCTGCACCATTAGTTGCTATTTTCGGAGATAGTCCAATTTCAGAATCATTAGTAAAGCAAGGACCCGGTGCTGGTTTTGAAATGGTCGAATGGGACTCGAGTATTGATTTAGCAAAAACGTTTGCAATCATCGTGGCAGCTCATGGTCGTGATGACGAAACAATGCTGCTTGAAGCTGCGGTAACTGCTGGCGTTCCATATGTTGGACTAGTAGCAAGTCGTAAACGTGGCACCGCTGTCATTGAGATGTTGAGTTTAACTCCAGATGAAAAAGTGAAAATCCATTCCCCGGCTGGTTTAGATATTGGCGCACGCACACCAGATCACATCGCACTTTCGATCTTGGCTCAGATGATTCAAGAAATGGCAAATATTTCCGAACCGCGCAAAGCAGGACCAGTATGCGAAACTGCAATTGATCCAGTTTGCAACATGTCAGTACCAATGGTGAATGAATCGATCCATGCAGATTTTTCTGGAACAACAGTATGGTTTTGTGCTCCAGGTTGCTTGAAGGCATACTCTGCAAATCCTGAAGCATTTCAACTGGCTTAAGTTATGTCTACGTCATTCGTATCCACGACCCAACTCCGTGATGCTCTTGCCGAAAATGGTTATCTAGCTGACGATGGTTTGGCGACTGCACTTTTTGTCGCAATGTCCTTGCCACAGCCACTCTTACTAGAAGGCGAAGCTGGGGTAGGTAAAACCCAGGCGGCCAAATCATTAGCAGCACTTTTGGGAACACCGTTAATTAGGTTGCAATGCTATGAAGGTATTGATGCATCCGAAGCCCTATATGAATGGAACTACCCACAGCAACTTCTTGGTATCCGAGTTGCTGAATCTCAAGGTAAGTCATTGACTGAAGAATCGCTTTTTACCCGTGAGTATCTAATTGAGCGACCATTAATGAAAGCAGTGGAACATCAGGGACCATTACCTGCAGTGCTACTAATTGATGAAGTCGATAGAGCTGATGAAGAATTCGAAGCTTTTCTATTTGAATTACTTGCGGAAGGCTCGGTGACAATTCCAGAACTTGGAACTATCCATGCCAAATTCCCTCCAATTGTTATTTTGACTTCGAATAGAACTCGCGACTTACATGATGCGTTAAAGCGCCGTTGCTTGTATCACTGGATCGATTATCCGGACATAAAGCAGGCAACGGCCATAATTCGAAGTCGAGTTCCGCAAGCAAGTGCTGATTTAACCGCACAAATCGCCAGTTCAGTGCAACGACTTCGCAGTTTAGATGTTCAAAAACAACCTGGAATTGCCGAAGCAATTGATTGGGTAAGTGCAGCAATGATTCTTGGCCTCGATCGAATTACTGCTGATAATGCAGTTCAGACTTTAGGAAGCGTTCTTAAGTACCGCGAAGACCATGATGTAGCCCAAGCTAAAGGCTTGGGCTGGGTGGTCAATGGCTGACCTAGCTGACATCGTCGCAACTTTCGGCCAGGTGCTTCATGTCGCAGGAATTCCAGCAACTCCAGAGCGAAGGGCGCGCTTCGCGCAAGCCGTAATTGATATAGATCCAACGCAAGTAACGCAACTTTATTGGGTTGGTCGCGTAACGTTAATTTCCAGCCGTGAGCAAATAGAAATTTTTGATTTAGCGTTTAATCAAGTTTTTCGAGGAATCATTGATTTAACAGATACCGGCGAAGGAGATCCAACTCCTAACCCGGAGAATTCTCGGGAATCAGGGGACCAGCAACCGGCTCGCGAGAATAGTGATCAAACTTCAAATCAAGGTTCGGCGGGAATAAGCGGCACGCCAGGCGAGAAATCCAATAAAGATGATGATTCCGTCTTACCATCGTTACTTGCACCTGCAAGTGATGATGAGCGACTTAAGGATTCCAACTTCTCGGAGTGCACACCCGAAGAACTTAACTTGATTGCTACATTAGTTTCGAAGTTACCGTTAGTGCCACCGAGACGACCCAGCAGGCGAAGTAAGCGCCACCATCACGGTCAAAGCATTGACATGCGTTCCACAATTAGACACTCGTACGCCCATGCGGGGGATCCAGTAGACCTTAGGTATCGCAACGAAAAAGATCGGCCGCGCCGAGTTGTTTTAGTCGCCGATGTATCTGGATCAATGGAACCTTATTCACGAATCTATTTGCACCTTATGCTTGGCGCCGTGCGTGCGTTACATGCCGAGGCATTCGTATTTGCGACTCGACTTACGCGATTAACAAAATTCTTAGCAATTGGTGATCCTGACGCTGCATATCGAAGAGTCGCGCAAAATACCCCCGATTGGTTTGGCGGCACTCGCATCGGCAAAACATTGTTGGAATTCATTAGAGACCATGGTCAACGTGGTATTGCCAGAGGGGCAGTCATAGTAATTGTTTCTGATGGCTGGGAAACTGATGATCCAGCCATACTTGGTCAAGCTATGCAGCGTCTTTCCAGACTTGCGCATCACATAATTTGGGTGAATCCAAGAAAAGCGGCAACAAGTTACGAACCATTAGTTGGTGGCATGGCCGCAGCGTTGCCTTTTGTGGACACATTTGTGAGCGGTCATTCCCTGCGCGCACTGCAAGAGGTTATGGATGCGATTCGAAATGCTCAAAACAGATCAGTGATGAAAATTCAAAAACAAGCAATTTAGAGAACGGCAACTTGCATAAGTTGCTTGAAGTCATCTTCACCATCACCGGTAATTGTGATGCGCGAATCTGAACTATAAATGCGACCCCAGAGATAAAGATCCATTGCTTCGGGAGTTCCCGAAATTGTTAATCGCGCCAGAGGATTTACATTTTCCGCCTTAGACACAGTGGCATAGTCCGCAGTAAATTCAATATCCCAATGCGTATCTTGCTTGGAACCACCAGCGCAAATTGAAACAATTCCAAACGCCTGGTTTGGGGCGCCTTCCCATGAACCTAGAAGTGGTAGAAAATCCAAAACCTCATCAACGCCATCAAGTGCTAAATCTTCTGGAATCGTAGTTACCGAGTCGCAGGCAAGTTCTGCATCAATTCGATGAATAACCGTTTCATGGGCCATACGACGAAACCAGAAATCAACTGTGTTGTCGCTGTGATGCCAGGACCAAGTTTTTCTCTCCGGACGTTCCAAGTCCAGCGCCTTGATAATTGCCGCAAACCCCCAGCCCATAAATTCAAGGACATCGTCAGTTCTTGGGTAAGCAGCTAAGTGTTCCTTAGCCTCGGCCTTAACTCCAGTCTCAACTACATACGCCTGGCCTAAATAAACATGTCCCATATGTTTTGCTAAGTCATTAGTGCTCCACCCCGGACAACTTGGGACCGCCACTGGCTCATTAGGCAGGCATGCCAATAAGCGGGCATAGTCAGCAGTCAAATATGAAATGTACGTTTGTCTGGATAGTTCAGTTCCGGCAATTGATCGCATGAACTAAGCCTAGTAATTACCCCAGTAGCAATTGCCCAGATCGAAT
>JASJMK010000076.1:0-15067 GCA_037619625.1 Actinomycetes bacterium | reverse complement strand
TGTTGCAATGTCGCGGGGGCGAAGAAAAAAGAATTCAACATCATTTTCTGGATCTTGCACGACGAGTTCGCGGCTATTTGCTGCGGCGGCGTACCCAGCCTCCCGAAGCATGTCGCGAGCTGGGTCAGATAACTGACCTTTATTTGGAACTGCTACACGCAACATGATTACAACTTTCGGTAAACGTCTTCAAGAGAAACATCACTTGCGATCATAAAGGCTTGAGTCCAATACAGTAACTGCGAAATCTCTTCAGCAGCTCGCTCTTTACTTTCGTGCTCTGCAGCCATCCACGCTTCCGCTGCTTCTTCCACAACTTTTTTACCAACGCTATGTACGCCTTGGGAAATTGCGCTAACCGTTCCAGAGGTGGTATCCCCTGCCTGCACCTTGGTGGAAAGCTCTGAAAAGAGTTCTTCGAATGACTTCACGTACCCAAGTTTAGTCGCCGTGAATAGCGCGCAAAACCGTCCAAGTATTCATCGCCGCACTCGCTGCCTCAGCGCCTTTATCTTCAACACTGCCAGGTAGACCCGCGCGCGCAATGGCTTGGGCTTCATCGTCGCAAGTTAGTACGCCAAATCCCATCGGGACTCCAGTATCAAGGGCTACCCGAGTAAGGCCATCAGTTGCAGCTGAGCAAACATAATCAAAATGCGGAGTTCCACCGCGAATAACCACACCCAATGCCACAACAACATCAGCCCCAGCAAGAGCGGCAGCTTTGGCAGCAATTGGTAATTCAAAAGTTCCAGGGACTCGGTGAATCTCTGGAGTAATGCCAGATTCTTCAATTATTCGGCACGCACCAGCAATTAAGCCATCCATGATCAAGGAGTGCCACGAGGATGCCACGACAACAACTCGAGAGCCGTTAAATCCAGTTACTACTGATTCCGGAATTCCAGCTCGGCTCATTTAACATCCCCGAAACGTAAGTCGTGTCCCATGGCATCACGCTTTGCAGTCAAGTAAGCCATGTTGTAGTCATTTGGTTCAATCTCAATAGCAACTTGCTCAGTGATCGTTAGACCATAACCTTCAAGACCTGCGCGCTTAGTTGGGTTGTTAGTTAGTAGCCGCATGGACTTAACTCCCATGTCAACTAAAATCTGGGCGCCGGTTCCGTAGTCGCGCGAATCTGCCGGCAGCCCTAACTCAAGGTTTGCTTGCAAAGTATCCGAACCCGTGTCTTGCAATGCATAAGCACGAAGTTTGTGGAGGAGCCCGATGCCGCGACCCTCGTGTCCGCGCATGTAAAGCACTATGCCGCGACCCTCTTGCGCAACGGCGCGCATCGCAGCTTTTAGTTGCGGACCACAGTCGCAGCGAAGTGAACCCAAGGCATCACCTGTTAGACATTCAGAGTGAACGCGAACAAGCACATCATGGCCATCACCAACTTCGCCAATGCGCATTGCTACGTGATCAAGGCCATCTAGTACTCCTTGATATCCGCAAATATCAAATACCCCAAATTCGGTTGGTAATTGCGCAGTTGCCACAAGTTCAATTTGCGATTCATTTTTGCGGCGGTACGCAATTAGATCAGCGATAGAAATCATGAGTAAGCCATGAGTATCCGCAAATTCGCGCAGCGCGGGAGCGCGCATCATGGAGCCATCGTCATGAACTACTTCAGCGATAACACCTGCGGGAGTTAAGCCGGCAAGGCGAGCTAAGTCAACAGCAGCTTCAGTGTGACCAGGGCGACGAAGTACGCCACCGGGCATTGCGCGAAGTGGAAAGACGTGGCCAGGTCGGGTTAATTCAAATGGTTCAGTGGCTGAATCACAAAGTACGCGAATTGTTCGGGAACGATCCGCTGCACTAATTCCAGTTTCGATACCATCGCGGGCATCAACGCTGACCGAATATGCAGTACCCTTTCGATCTTCATTGACATGTGTCATTGGCGGCAGACCCAAGCGATCCAGGGCTTCGCCTTCCATCGGCACACAAATTACACCCGAGGTGTAACGATTCATAAAACCGATTGCTTCGGGGGTGGATTTTGCCCCAGCCAGAATTAAGTCGCCTTCATTTTCGCGATCTTCGTCATCAACTACAACTACTTGCTTGCCTTCGCGGATCGCAAGAATTGCATCTTCAATTGAATCTAAACGGGTCATCGCATAGCAACTAACTTCTCGACATACTTTGCCAAAACATCAACTTCCAAATTAACTCGATCACCAATTTGGCGCGTGCCTAGCGTGGTCTTATCAAGTGTGGAAGGAATTAACGAAACACTAAAAGTTACCTCGTCTACTGCTGAGACAGTAAGTGATGTGCCATCAATTGTGATGCTGCCCTTTTCCACAATGTATTTCAATAAATCAGTAGGTGGCGTAATTGTCACAACATCCCAGTTCTCTGAATGAACTCGAGCGCTGACGTTACCAACTGCGTCCACATGTCCCTGAACTAAATGTCCCCCGAGACGCGTTGCCAAAGTTACCGGACGTTCCAGATTTACTTGCGAGCCTGAAACCAGATCACCGATCGTGGTTCGATTTATTGTCTCGCTCATAACATCTGCAGTAAACGTGTCACCATCTTGGACTGCAACGGTTAAGCAAACACCATTGACACAAATGGAATCGCCTAAGGAGGCGTCGCTAAGTACCAGCGGTCCTTGAATAGTTAGCCGAATGGCATTGTCAGGCAGCTCTTGGATCGCAGCAACGCGGCCAAGTTCTTCGACAATTCCGGTAAACATATTCCGCCTTAACGAGTTTTGAAATGTATAAGTAGGTCTAATCCAACACGATCGAGTTGATATTGGGGAAATCGAGGAGCATTAGCAAGGGTAGCAACGCCAAAAGAACCAATTGCAGGTGTGCCAGCGCCAATAAGTACCGGAGCCTGAAACCAATAAACCTCATCTACTAAGTCAGCGGTCCATAAGGAATTCGCAATTGCTGCGCCCGCTTCCACTAGAACTTTATGAATTCCGTGCTCTTCCCAAAGCGCCTTGATCACTTTGTCCAAGTCACCCTTAATTCGAATAGCAGGCTTTGGGCCAGTGAAGATTTTTGCACTCTCTGGAATTTCACGATCGCCAATAATTACTCGAAGTGGCTGGTCTGTCTCACTTAAGCTGCGAACTGTAAGTAACGGATCATCTGCCAGCACAGTTCCGGAACCAGTGACAATCGCACCAACACTTGCTCTAATTTCTTGCACTCGTTCGCGTGCTGGCTCGCCAGTGATCCACTGACTGGTGCCATCTGTTGCGCTTATGAAACCATCTAGCGAAGTTGCTGTTTTCCAAATTACCCAAGGTCGATTATTTTCGTGCGCAAAATTCCACGAAGCATTCAGTTCGCGAGCTTGATCTGCCATGACATTAAAGTCAACAGCGATGCCTGCGTCAATTAATGTTTGCGCACCCCCAGCCATTGCAACATTCGGATCGCGCTGGGCAATTATTACTTTTGAAATTCCAGCGGCGATAATTGCTTGCGCACATGGTCCAGTTTTTCCTTGCGCATTACATGGCTCCAAAGTGCAATACAAAGTTGCGCCTTTTGCTTTTTCGCCAGCTTGCGCAATGGCAGCCACTTCAGCATGCACGCTTCCGCTGCCATCATGAAAACCTTCGCCGACAATATTTCCAGCGTCATCAACAATCACAGCGCCGACTATTGGATTGGTATCACGTGCAAGATCAGCGCTGATGGCCAATTCCAGTGCGCGAGACATGTACTGCTCGGGTGCCACTAGTTTGCGCACCACCAAGAAGTATCAGTTGCGCTTTGAGCTTTGCTACGAAGGTTTGCAATTGCGGTAAGCGCATCTTCAGTTTTGTAAACAGCTGAGCCAGCAACAAAAGTGTCGGCGCCAGCAGCAGCACATTGTTCAATCGTGCTTTGCGATACTCCGCCATCAACTTGAATCCAGATGTCTAATCCAAGATTCTTAATTAGTTCCCGAGCGCGTTGAACTTTAGGCAATTGATCTGCCATAAAAGATTGTCCGCCAAAACCTGGTTCAACAGTCATGATCAAAATCATGTCTAGTTCAGGAAATAAATCTTCGTAATCTTCAAGTTTTGTACCTGGCTTAATTGCTAGACCAGCACGAGCACCAAGGCTACGAATGTCACGGGCAACTTGGCGCGGGTTTGTGGCAGCCTCGACGTGAAAAGTAACGCTCTTTGCGCCAAGTTCGGCGTAACCGGGAGCCCAACGATCAGCGTCGCTGATCATTAAGTGGCAATCAACGGGCGTTGTGACTTGGCTAATTAGGGATTCAACTACCACTGGTCCGATAGTTAAGTTTGGAACAAAATGGTTATCCATGACGTCAACGTGGAGCCAATCTGCGCCGGCAGCAACAAGATTGCACTGCGCGACTAAATTGCCAAAATCTGCCGAAAGTATGCTCGGCGAAATACGAATACCCACGGCTTTAGCCTAGCCAACACCAGCGGTCTATGCGGTCCTGCGCAATATGGCCAAGAACATCCCGTCAGTGTGATGCAAATCAGGTCGCAACCGCAAACTCATGGACCCGATGGGTAAATCAAGTTGTGGCAAGACTGGGGAAACATCCATGGCTTCAAAGTTTGGATTTCGTTTCAAAAAGTTTGCAACTATGGCATCGGTTTCGGCCAAGTGTGGCGAGCAGGTCACATAACCAACAACTCCCCCAAGCCGAACTAATGTGCTGGCCTTAGTTAAGAGTTCTTGTTGCAGCGCAGTAAGCGGTGGTAAGTCACTTGGCTGGCGTCGCCAGCGAGCTTCGGGGCGCCGGCGCAGAGCGCCGAGTCCAGTGCAAGGTGCGTCCACCAATATCCGATCGAATTCGAATTCGGATTCGAATTCGCGGGCATCAGTTGTGATGACTTGATGTTCGCCAGGTGCGTTCCATAGCGAATTAGAAACTAAGTGCGCTCTTGCAGCAATTGGTTCCAGCGCCGTGAAATCAGCGCCAACTGTGCTAGCAAGACCAGCCAAGATCGCAGCCTTACCGCCAGGACCTGCGCACATATCCAACCAATGTGATTGCGGTCCATCGATAACAACATTTGCAACAGCAAGAGCGACTAACTGACTTCCTTCATCTTGAACACCAATTCGGTTATCTCGCACTGCGTCTATGTCACCCGGTCTGGTGGACCAACTTTCATCTGGGCCACTTGGGCGCAAAATAGTTGCGGCAAGTGGCGACCAAGCACCTGGTGATACGTGCGGTAAGGCAAGTAGTTCTTCGACACTGGCTTGACCTGGTTTTGCCACGAGTGAAACCGGCGCGGGTTCATTTCCAGCTGCAAGTACTTCGCGAATTGATACTTCATCGCATTTGTAAGCATCTGCCAAACTCCGAATTACCCACGCAGGATAAGAAAACTCAAGTGACAAAACATCTACGGCTGATTTACCTTCACTCAGTTGCGCAAGCCATTGCTCCCAAGTCTGGGCAGACACTTTGCGCAGCACGGCATTAACAAATTTTGAG
The DNA here is from genome assembly GCA_037619625.1 of Actinomycetes bacterium. Classification (GTDB taxonomy): domain Bacteria; phylum Actinomycetota; class Actinomycetes; order S36-B12; family UBA5976; genus UBA5976. Next base: position 9,601 of record JASJMK010000076.1, on the reverse strand, counting down.
GCACCCATGCCAGCAACTTCGCGAGCAAGCGACACAGTTTCATCAACTGCTGCGTGCGATGGAATGCGCATGAAAAGCAATTGGTAAGCCCCAACACGCAACACATCGCGAACTGAACTATCCATAGTGTCGGTGCGGGATGCGCAGGCATCAATAACCGCATCCAGACTTCCTTGGCGACGTAGCGCTCCGTACGTCATTTCAGTTGCCAGGCCAGCATCGCGCGCGGAAACTTTCAAGTGATCCAGCGCTGCTGGTAAAACTAAGTTGCTGTAAGCATCCTTTTCGTGGACTGCTTGCAAAACATCGTAAGCAACTCGCCTAGTGGCGCCAGATGTTTTCACTCAAAAACTACTGAGGAATTTTGATTGTTAAACCAAACCTTGGCATCACTGATGTTACGGCCAGCTTCATGAACTGTGCCTAATGCAATCGCGTGACTGCCTGTTCCAACAAGTACTTCACCTTCGCGAAGTTCGACTTGGCCAGGTGCTAAATCTGTAACGTGTGGACTAACCGTGACTGGACCAAGTTTGATGCGCACTTCGCCTTGCATCGTCCAAGCCCCTGGCTCTTTTGTTACTGCGCGAATGCGGCGATCAACTGCGAGAGCTGGATCATTCCAACGCACACGCGCATCAGACACAGTTACCTTTGGTGCGTGCGAGATGCCATCAATTGGTTGATGCAGTGGCAGGATCGAACCATTTTCTACCCCAGTCAATGTTGCTAGCGCAAGCTGAGCACCTTCGATAGAAAGGCGATCCAACAAATCTGTTGCGGTCTGCCCGGGTTCGATTTGCGTTGTTAAGTAGGCAAGCATTGGGCCGGTGTCTAGACCTTCATCAATTTGAAACGTAGTCACTCCGGTAAATTCATCGCCACTTAAAATTGCGTATTGCACGGGCGCAGCTCCGCGCCAATGTGGCAGCAGTGAAAAATGCACGTTGATCCACCCGTGCTTAGGAACCGCGAGTAACTCACGTGGCACCATTGCGCCAAATGCGACAACAATCACGCAGTCAACTGCGGCAAACTTGTCGCGATGACTCATTAAGTCAGAAGTTTTCAAAACAGGAACTCCGCTTAAACCTGCGACATCAGCAACTGGACTTGAAGTTAAAGTGCGCCCTCGCCCAGCGGGCGCATCGGGCCTGGTAACAACCAGAGCGACTTCGTGATCGGAAGCTAGTAATGCAGTTAGCGTTGGTACGGCAGCTAGCGGGGTGCCAGCAAAAGCAATTTTCATATTTGAATTAGCACGCTTATGTCATGCCATTGAACATGGTGTGCGGGCTTACTTTAATTGTCTGCGCGCCAGCTGCGAACCACTCAGTCTCGCGAATTGCTTTCATGGCTTCTTTGCGGGCTTCAACATCAAGTCGATCAATAAATAGCACGCCATCTAGGTGATCAGTTTCATGTTGTACGCAGCGAGCCAGAAGTTCAGTGCCAACAATTGTTACTGGTTCACCAAACATGTTCATGCCTTTGGCAACAACATTCATGGCTCGTGGAGTGTCAAAAGTTAACCCAGGTAGGGATAAGCAACCCTCTGGGCCATCTTGCATTTCATCTGACAAATCTAGAACTGGGTTAATGAGATGACCGATTTCATCGTCAACGTCATAAGTGAAGACGCGAAGTGAAACGCCAATTTGCGGAGCGGCCAGGCCAACGCCTGGTGCTTCTTGCATAGTTAAGGTCAAGTCAGCTACAAGTTGGCGAAGTTCTTTATCAAAAGTTGTAACTTCAAGTGCAGGGGTAGTCAGAACTGGATCGCCAAATAATCGCACGGGTTTAACGGACATCTGACACCTTCTTAAAATGAGCTTTGCGTTATCTCAAGTTTAGAGGTTTTGCGGATCAATTCGAACGTTCACGGATCCACCCTTATGTTTTGCGCTGCGTGCTGCGGTCATTGCCTTGAGTTGAGCGGAAAGTTGCAAACCTAATCGCCGATCACAGGACAGGAGCATCCGGACTTGCGTGTCTTTGCCAGGCACAGGTCCACGCTGCATGATCTCTGGAGCTAAGGCGAGAATCGCGATTGCTTCTTCGACATCAGCAGGTTCCCCGGTAAGGGCTGCCAACCGAACTGCTGGTGGCAATGAAACTTGCGTGCGCTCTGCTAATTCGCGCTGAGCAAAACCAGCGGGATCATGCCTGATTAAAGCTTGCACGCTGGGGTGCTCGGAATCAGCCACAACCACAACATCGCCCGTAGCTCGCACCAGCGAAACGCACTCACTCCATTTCGCAAATGTTTCTTGCGTAGCGCTCAAATCTGGGCGGGACAACATCGCTGTGCCATCAAGCAAAATCGCAGCAGCGTATCCTCCGGTTGCAATCGGCGCAGCCCCCGCAGTTGCCACGACAATTGCGGGACGCGAATCAACAGTTCGCAAAATGTGATCGCTAGTTGAGGATCTAACTGGAACTCCGGGGAAAGCTCGGCCCAGTTCTTCGGCAGTTCGCTCACTGCCGACAGCGGCGGCTCTGACTTTTGTGCCTTTACATTTCTTGCAATGCCAAGTTGTTTCCAAGTGGCCACACAAATTACATGCCGGCGCACTTGATCGCGCAGTTTGCATCAAGGGACCACTACATACTGAACAACTAGGAGAGGTTCGACAGGTGTCACAAATGATTCTCGGGGTGTAGCCAACCCGAGAAACTAAGACAAGTACCGGACCACTTAGTAATGCAGATTTCATAGTCTGCAACACGATGGAAGGTATGCGCGAGCCACTGGCTGCCGGATTAGTTCGCTCACCTATTTCATCAAGGGCGCTACGTACTTTGGGTGATTCGCTTCGGAGTTGTTCGCGACTTTTTGCAACATGCGCGGCCCAAGGCATTAGCGCACATGCCTCAACGGACATCGTTGCCCCGATTAATACCAGAGCAGTGTTTTGCTGCGAGCTTCGTAGCACTGCAACGTCGCGCGCATGCCAATAAGGTGATTGCGGATCGGCCAAAGTGTCATTCCAGTCATCCCAAACACAGATTGTTGCCAAGTTAATTACTGGGGCAAATACCGCAGAGCGCGTGCCAATCACAATGCGCGATGCGCCACGCAAAACTGAAAGCCAGTTGCGATACCGAATAGTTGGGCCATCATCTGCTGCAAGAGTTGCCACACTCGCACTTGGACAGCCAAGGGCGGTAAGGCAAGCGATGACGCGATCAATTGCTGAACGATCTGGGACAACAACAACGATTCCCTTTTCATCGTGGGCGACTGCCATGGCATATTGCGCAATTAGTTCGGCTGGATCATCAGTACCCGTTGTAACAATCGCGCGCGGCTGCTCCCCTGCGATCGTGCGTTTAATTAGTGCGCTGCCACCAACGTAATCTTGCCAAGCCTGCGTTGTGGCTTCGGCAATAACGGGGGGATCTGGAAAAATAGTTCCCTCTGCCCCAGCGTGACGATTAGGAATTGCATTTCGCAATACATCCGAAAGTGTTCCCGCCTGCCGATCCGCAACGCCTTGGGATAATTCGAGAATTTGTGGCAATAAGACAACTTCGGGCGAAATCACATTAGTAATTGCAGCCAAGGTGCCCGGATGATCGCTCTGCTCACTTCGGGAAATGAGCCAGCCATCCGTTAGTTTGCCAGCGAAGCGAACCCGCACGCGTACCCCGGGAACTGCCTGTGCGTCTAGTTTTTGGGGAACAGCGTAATCAAATAGTCGATCTAAGTGCGGTAGTGAACTATCAATTGAAATTTGGGCAACAGGATCTTCATTCGCGATTGGGACTTCAGCCTTCACGCGCTTTTTTTTGCCTGGCACCAGGCTAAGTTGATCCTCACTCACTGTCACAGTCTGGCATCACCTAGTGACAAGAAAAACAAAAGCCCAGGCCTAGGGCGCTGGGCTTTTGTTCAGTAGCAAATTAGATGGAGGCCTGAAGTGCCTCGGCGCGATCCGTTCGTTCCCAAGTAAATCCTGGGCGACCGAAGTGACCATAAGCAGCCGTTGGGCGGTACTTAACAACATTGGTATCAAGTAGCTCAAGATCAGCAATTATCGCAGCTGGACGTAGGTCGAATACTTTTAAGATCGCTTGGCGAATGTTTTCCTCAGGCGCAGTTCCAGTGCCAAAAGTTTCTACGAATACGCCAACTGGCTGTGCCTTACCAATCGCGTAAGCGACTTGAACTTCACAGCGCGCAGCAAGACCTGCGGCAACAACGTTCTTTGCAACCCAGCGCATGGCATAAGCTGCCGAGCGATCAACTTTTGAAGGATCTTTGCCAGAGAATGCGCCGCCACCATGTCGAGCCATGCCGCCGTAAGTGTCAACAATAATTTTGCGGCCAGTTAAGCCAGCGTCGCCCATTGGGCCACCCACAACAAACTTGCCTGTTGGGTTTACTAACAATTTGAAATCTGTGGTGTCAATGTCGAATCTAGCCAAGATTGGCTCCACAACATTGGCGCGAACTTCTGGTGCTAGTTGCTTATCAAGATCAATGTGACCTGCGTGCTGCGATGATACGACAACTGTGTCCAATCGAACTGGACGATCTCCGTCATATTCGATAGTTACTTGAGTTTTGCCATCTGGTCGCAGGTAATCCATTTGACCTGATTTACGAACTAAAGTTAGTTGCTCGGCAAGGCGGTGCGCGATGGTGATTGGTAGTGGCATTAGTTCAGGTGTGTCATTGGATGCGTAGCCAAACATCAAACCTTGGTCGCCGGCGCCTTGACGATCTAGCGGATCAGCTGAGCCAGAAACGCGCTCTTCAAATGCATCGTCAACACCTTGGGCAATATCTGGTGACTGCGCTCCAATGGAGACAGAGATACCGCAGGAGTTGCCATCAAAACCTTTTTCCGAACTGTCGTAACCAATTTCGCAAACGACAGTGCGAACTAGTGCCATGACGTCTGCAAAACCATTGGTTGTCACTTCGCCAGCAACGTGGATCTGGCCAGTAGTAAGCATGGTTTCCACCGCAACGCGGCTCTTTGCATCTTGCGCTAGTAAGTCATCGAGGATGGCATCAGAGATCTGATCTGCCATCTTGTCTGGATGGCCCTCGGTTACGGACTCAGAAGTAAATAAACGACCTGACATTGCATTGCCTTTGCTCGAGAGTTAACAAGTATGTGATTACGCTAATACTTAGGGGCTCCTGGTCAAGCGCATTTTCTTTGCCAACATTAGCAGGTTTGCCATCCATTACTTGAGCGGGTTGGGACTATTTGCTGTGGCTTTGGAGTGAGATTACGATGTCCCAAATGGCATTGGCAATCGTAGTTTTTGAAGTTTTAGGGATCGTTAATTGCGCAGCTGGATCGCGGGTCAAAATCGTAACTTCATTGTCATCAGTGCCGAAGGCTAAATTCGGTCCGACTTCGTTGATAACCAATAAGTCACAGCCCTTACGCTGCAATTTAGCTATGCCATGTTCCAGCACTGAACCTTTGTCGTCGCCAGTTTCGGCCGCAAAACCAACAATCAATTGGTCGGGATGAGAGGTATCTCGATGAATTACAAGATCAGCCAAGATGTCTACGGTGCGTTCGAGCTCGATACTTGGAACTGAACCATCTGCTGATTTTTTCATCTTGGTGGTATGTCGAACTTTAGGTTTGTAATCAGCAACAGCGGCCGCCATAACAATTACATCGGCATTCGTAGCGCAATTCAATACTGCAGTTAACATATCATCGCCAGTAATGACGTTAACGATTTCTACCCCAACGGGAAGTGGCACTGAAGTGCTCCCGCAAATCAAGGTAACTTTTGCGCCCCGATTGCGCGCCGAAAGTGCCAGCGCAACACCTTGCTTGCCACTTGAACTATTTCCTAGGAAGCGAACGGGATCAAGAAATTCGCGAGTGCCGCCTGCGGTAATCACGATGTCTTGACCGAGTAAATCTTGTTCACTTAGCACGCCAAGTGCGACGGAAACAATTTCTTCGGGGTCTGGCAATCGACCTGGTCCACTGTCATCACCTGTTAAGCGTCCATCACCTGGATCAATTACTAGGCAACCGCGAGAGCGCAGCGTTGCGACGTTTTCTTTAGTTGCTGGGTTAAGCCACATCTCGGTGTGCATCGCAGGGGCGAAAACAATTGGGCAAGTTGCAGTAAGCAAAACATTGGTAAGTAAATCATTTGCTGCCCCAGATGCGGCGCGCGATAACAAGTCCGCAGTAGCTGGGGCAACTATTACTAAGTCTGCGGCTTGCCCTATTCGCACATGTGGCACTTCGGCAACGTCATCCCAAACTTGGGCATTAACCGGATTGCCAGAAAGCGCTTCCCAAGTCGCCGAGCCAACAAAGTTTAATGATGCTTGCGTTGGAACAACATGAACGTTGTGTCCAGCTTCAGTTAATAAGCGAAGTATGTAAGCAACTTTGTAAGCGGCAATGCCGCCGCTGACACCTAGGACAATGTTTAAGGATTTTTTCATGACTTGTTACACGAGTCTGGTCTTGCGGCGGAAGTCACGGACATATCCGATAACTCTTGTCGGGAGAAACCGACTTAAGCAGCAGTTTCCGGTTCAATAGTCAGTTTGCCTTCGTTGATTTCGCGAAGTGCAATTGATAATGACTTTTCTTGATTACCGGACTCAACTAGTGGTCCTACATATTCAAGTAGACCTTCACCCAGTTGGGAATAGTAAGCATTGATCTGACGCGCGCGCTTGGCTGCATAGATAACCAAGGCGTACTTGGAGTCCGCGACGGCTAGAAGTTCGTCGATTGGTGGATTGGTGATGCCCTCTGGAGCAGCTGCAGTCACGTTGGACTCCTTGTAAATTGCGGGATTTAGGAAAGTATTACGTTAGATATTGTACCAACTCACGGGCGGCCCGCGAAACGTCGTCATTTATGATCACATGATCAAAGAAACCCGATGATTCCAACTCTTTTAGCGCAACATCGAGGCGCTCCTGAATTTGCGAGGCTGACTCTGTCCCCCGGCCAGCCAGGCGAGCTTCCAGATCTGCCCATGCTGGCGGCTCAAGAAATACCAACACGGCATCTGGCATTGATTCGCGAACTTGGCGGGCACCTTGCACTTCGATTTCAAGTAAAACTGGAATTCCGTTAGCTAATTTTTCTTCTGCGGATCCGCGCGGTGTGCCATAACGATTGCCCGCAAACTCTGCCCATTCAAGTAATTCGTCATTGGCTATCATCTGATCAAATTCTTCATTTGAGACATAAAAATAATTTTCGCCATGAACTTCACCTGGGCGAGGTTTACGAGTTGTTGCTGAAACTGAAAGCCAAGTAGTTGGCAATTCTTTTAGCGCTTCTCGGATAACGGAAGATTTTCCAACACCGCTTGGGCCAGATAACACAACTAAATGAGCGCTCATAAGGCCCGCCCGTTCAGTGCAGTACGAAGTTTCTGGGACTGCGTTGTGCCTAGGCCTTTCATGCGCCGAGAATGCGCGATATCGCAGGTCTCCATAAGCGCAGCAGCTTTAATTTTTCCAATTCCAGGAAGTGATTCAAGAATTGTTACTACCTTCATGCCTGAAATAATTTCATCAGTAACAGCCACTGCTAAAACTTCGGTGAATGAAATTTCGGATTCTTTAAGTTGCTTACGAAGCGCAGCTCGCTTAGTGCGAATAATCACAGCCTTGGCGGAAGCAGCTACTCTTTGCTCATTGGTTAAGACGGGGACAGCCACTCGCCAATGTTACTAGGCGACTCGGACTAAGTTCTCGCGGATTACTAAACCTAAATTAGGAAATAGAAGCAGCAATCGTTGCGGCCGCGTGTGCGATGTCCGCAGCGCCAGTAATTGGGCGACCAATTACAAGTAAGTTAGCGCCGTCAGCAAGTGCCTGTTCTGGAGTTGCGATTCGCTTTTGATCTGCCGCGTCCGATCCAGCTGGGCGAACTCCTGGTGTGATTAGCACTGGCTCTGGGCCAACTTCGGCTCGAACAGCTGCTACTTCTTGCGGTGAACAAACTATCGCGCGCGCACCGGCTGCAATTGATTGCGCAGCTAAGCGCTTAACAATGTCTTGGGCCGAACCATTCCACCCCATGGCGGTTAACTGTTCTTGGGTAAGTGAGGTCAGAATCGTTACTGCCGTGACATAAGTGTTCGGCAGGGCTTCTACTGCAGCGCGAATCATGTCCGGTCCCCCGCTGGCATGAACTGTTAGGTATTTTGGCGCTAGACCCGCTACCGATCGCGCTGCGCCAGAAACAGTTGCTGGAATGTCATGCAGTTTTAAGTCTAAGAAAATGTCACAACCGCTGGCTTCCCGTGCCACGTGAACTGCGTCATGACCGTCGCGTAAAAAAACTTCTAGTCCAACTTTGACGACCACAACATGCGGCGCAACTGCTTGGGCCCAAAGCTTTGCAGTTGCTAAATCTGGGGCATCTAGAGCTACTGCAATCGGCGCTTTTGTCATTGCGAATCCTTACTTAGTTTCAAACATTTTAATTGTGATGCGCCAAGCCGATAACTTCGCGCAGCGAGTCATAGCCACGCGCTTGAAGTTCTTGGCCAAGTTCATTGGCAATGCGCCAAGGCGCACCTGGATCGCCAAAGACGACGGTTCCGATACTTACTGCGCTCGCGCCCGCTGCAATAAATTCCAGTGCATCATGACCGGTGCGAATTCCGCCCATTCCTAGAATTGGCAAATTTGGGATGGCTGCGTGAACTTGATAAATTGCGCGCACTGCAACTGGTCTAATAGCTGGACCAGATAACCCGCCAGTTCGACCACCAAGCATTGGCTTCATTTTGTCAACGTCAATGACCATGCCCAGCAAAGTATTAATCATCGACACACCTGTTACGCCAGCTTCAACCACGCTGTGGGCAATTTCTACAATGTCAGTTACATCTGGGGAAAGTTTTGCCAGCACTGGCGCATCACTATGCCAAACAGAACACACAGTTTCAATAACTTGCGCAGCTGTAACTGGATTACAAGCAAATACTTGGCCACGCGATTCCACATTCGGACAAGATATGTTTACTTCCAAGCCAGCAATTCCTGGAACTTTTGCCAAGATTCGAGCAAGTTCACCGAATTCATCAACGTTATTGCCAGCAATCGAAACTATAGTGGTGACATTGTTTTCGGTGAGCCAGGATAAATCTTTTTCTAGAAATGCTTCGATACCAGGGCCTTGCAGGCCTATGGAGTTGAGCATGCCACTTGGAGTTTCTGCCATGCGAGGTGTGGCACGACCCGAACGCGGCTCCATCATGATGGATTTTGTTACGACTGCACCCAAACTTGAAACGTCGCCAAACTGCGCAAGTTCGCGCCCAGCTGCTGCGCACCCAGAAGCAGTTAATGTCGGGGAAGCTAGCTCTAGGGAACCAAGGCTGGTGGTTAAGTCAACGTCCATCGGTTGGTAATTATTCACTAATGACCACCTGGTCGCGGCGCACCGAAAGCATCACTTGGAATGGTGTCTACATCGTCCCAGCGCACCCGATCACCGCGAAATACTGGGCCATCAACACAAGAGCGAGCCATACGAGTTACGCCGTCATCACCGATGATTGGCAGCACGCAAGTCATGCAAACACCAATGCCACAAGCCATTGATTCTTCAACTGCGCACTGACT
>JASJMK010000075.1:0-44102 GCA_037619625.1 Actinomycetes bacterium | reverse complement strand
GGTAGCTGGTGCAATATCTTTTTCAGCTGCTGTTGCGGCCTTAATAACATATCCACTGGCAACTCAACTTGGATCTTGGCGTGAAGCACTTGCCGTGTGGGCAATACTTCCTCTGATTGTTTTTATCGTTTGGCAGTTTTATCGAAACCCAAGTACTAAGGATGTGCCATTAGCAACACCGCACAATATGAACGCTTTACTTCGAAATCCACTTGCATGGAGCTTGACTTTTTACTTCGGATTTCAATCCATAAATTTTCATTCCATGAACACTTGGCTGCCGACAATTCTTCGCGAAGCTGGAACAGATCCAGTAACTGCTGGTAATCAACTCGCACTATTGGTTTTGATCGGTCTGCCAACTGGGTTGTTTGTACCTCCACTTGCCGCAAGATTTACGTCGCAAGTTGGATTGTGCGTTGCTTTCGTTGTCATATTTGCTGTTGGGCTGGCGGGGATTTACAGTTTTGCAATTTACGGATTGTGGCCAGCAGCGACTTGGCTTTGGGTATTTTTACTAGGGGTAGGTTTGGGATCTTCATTCCCACTGGCCTTAACTTTAGTTTTACTGCGTTCGGGAAGTCCAGAAACTTCTCGCGATTTAGGATCCTTCATGCAAGGTGGTGGCTACCTTATTTCTGCGACTGGTCCACTGATTATGGGCTTTCTTCGTGACGTCACAAACTCATGGTCAGCAGCTTTCATTGCACTTGGAATTGCGCTATTAGTGCAGCTAATTTCTGGGGTAATCGTTTCGCGCCCAGTCACAATTCACGAGTAGCCTCGCAATTTGCTTATGGCGCAAATTTTTCTAGAAAGTTAATTTTCTAAAGAGGTAGGATCCAAACATGACGCAAGAGCAGAAATATTCTGTAGTTAATAGTTTTGCTGGGTTCGAACTCAGGAATTATGACTCATGCGTTCTGGCTGACATTGAGATAACTTCAGATTTTGAAAAAGCTGGCAGTGCTGGCTTTGGTCCCTTAGTTGGATACCTAGGGGGACAAAATCAACCCAACACAAAAATTTCTATGACGGCGCCCGTTATTCAAGAGCCTTCTGGCACAGCTCACGTTGTGAGCTTTGTGATGCCAAGTGAAATTAATGAGAGTTCTGCCCCGATTCCAACAGATAGCCGGGTATCACTTCGAGTCATGCCACAAGAGTTAGTGGCCGTAGCCAGGTTCACTGGACGTTGGTCGGAAACAAGTTACCAAGATCGGGTCGCAAAACTATTAGTTGCGATTGACGCGGCAGGCTACCGCACCCTGGGTAATGCGAGATTCGCTCGCTTTGATCCACCCTGGACTCCTTGGTTTATGCGAAGAAATGAAATCCAGATCCCAGTAGCCGCAGTTACTTAACTGCTTTCGCATAATGCGACTTCACCTGAAACAATGAAGAGTGCCTAATCGTTTAACTGATTCCACTTCACCGTACTTGCTACAGCATGCAGATAATCCAGTTGATTGGTATCCCTGGGGTGAAGAGGCATTTGAATTAGCAAAAGCTAGAGACGTTCCAATTTTTCTCAGCGTTGGCTACAGCGCATGCCATTGGTGCCATGTTATGGCGCATGAAAGTTTTGAAAACCAAGATGTGGCGGCCTTGATGAATGAAAATTTTGTCAACATCAAAGTCGACCGGGAAGAGCTTCCCGCAGTTGATTCGCTTTACATGGAAGCCACGCAGGCTATGACCGGGCATGGCGGGTGGCCGATGTCTGTCTGGCTCGATCATGATCGCAGGCCATGGTACGCGGGAACTTATTTTCCATCGCGCCCCTCACATGGCATGCCCTCATTCACTCAAGTTTTGTTGGCCCTAACTGATACTTGGCACAAGGAACGAGAGCGAGTGGGTGATTCGGCAGCGCGAATCATGGAGCACTTGGGATCCCGTAATGAGTTACTTGGAGATGCGACCCCTGATTTCACCCGAGAAGAAATTGAATCAGCTATGCAAGGTGGAATTGACTCACTTGCAAAGTCTTTTGATCCAATAAATGGAGGTTTTGGTCAAGCTCCAAAATTTCCGCCAGCCCTCGTTTTGGAATTCCTAATTCGCAGCCAATCCCTTCAGAAACTCGGAATTCAGGAATTCGATCCTCGAGTTTTAGAAATGTTGGAAAAAACTTGCGACGCGATGGCGCGTGGGGGAATGTACGACCAAATCGGTGGTGGCTTTGCCCGCTACAGCGTAGATGCAACTTGGACTGTGCCACATTTTGAAAAAATGCTCTACGACAATGCGCAACTACTTTCTGTTTATGCACACCTGTACCGCCTAACGGGAAGTGAGTTAGCGCTTCGCGTCACTACGGAAACCGCTGATTTCTTGCTGCGAGAAATGCAGACCCCAGAAGGTGGATTTGCTGCAGCTCTGGATGCTGACAGCATTGAGGAATCTTCGGGTCATTCGCACGAAGGCGCGTTTTATGCCTGGACACCACAGCAGCTCATATCATTACTTGGAATTGAAGACGGAACTTGGGTTAACCAACTTTGCAATGTCACAGCTGAGGGAACTTTTGAGGCTGGTAAATCTGTCCTGACACTGCTTAACGACCCAGATGATTGGGCGCGCTGGCTAGAAATTCGCAATCGGCTACTTGAAATCCGCAATAGGCGCCCCCAACCAGGTCGAGACGACAAGGTCGTTGCCAGTTGGAATGGACTTGCCATTCGAGCCTTGGTTGATGCGGGGAGTATTTGTGATCGCCAGGACTGGTTAAACGCGGCAACCCAAGCGGCAAACTTATTGTCCAAAACCCATCTTGGCGCGGATCCCGCTTATCCAAATCGGTTAGTTCGAGTATCGCGAGATGCAAAGCCAGGACTACATGCATTGGGAATTCTTGAGGATCAAGCTCTAGTTGCTAGTGCATTCCTCGCCCTGGCTCAAGTAACTGGGGATGACGCTTGGCGAAAGCAAGCTGGCGTTTTACTCCAAGACATTCAGGATCATTTCCAACAGGGAAGTGGCTTAGCGGACACTGCCGACGATGTGCCACCAGTCGCGCAGCATGTAACAACGAGGCAAGTTGATCCAACTGATAACGTGACGCCATCTGGCTGGGCAGCCACCCTGGATGCAGCCCTGACTTATTGCGCACTTTCTAACGACCAACAACTTCGCGAATGGGCAGAAACTTTAATTCCAGCTCTAATCCCATTAGTGGGGTCGCACACTCGCTTTGCGGGTTGGAGCAGTTCAGTTCTTACTATGTGGCTAGATGGACCGCGTGAAGTTGCCTTGGCATGTGCTGATGATTCCGAATTTAAAAAACTTATTTCCCGAGGAACTTCGCCTGGTTTGGTTTATGCCTGGAACAGTGATCAACCGCTATTGCATGGCAGAGCGAAATCTTCAGAATTTGATACGGCATATGTTTGCCGTGGATTTGTCTGCCAAGCTCCAATAACCAGCATTGAAGAATTCAGAAACATAATTGGCGTAACTAGCTAAATTCCAAACCTGCGATTTCGCGCTGCGTATGAACGTACTGCTCGCAAAAAATCGATTTTGCGAAAATTTGGCCAGTATGCTTCACAGAAATAAAACTCAGAATGCGCACTTTGCCACAATAAGAATCCGCTGAGCCGCTGTTCGCCAGAAGTTCGAATCACAAGGTCTGGATCGGGCTGACCCTTTGTATATAAATGTGACGCAACGTGTTCGATTGTTATCGCCGAAGCGAGTTCGTCAAGAGTTTTCCCAGCAGCAGATTGCTCTTGTAGGAGAGATCGAACTGCATCGACAACTTCTTGTCGGCCGCCATATCCAACAGCGACATTGACTAGGAGTCCTTTAACATTTTGGGTTTGGGTTAGCGCTTTAGTTAAGGCCAATTTTGTTCGTTCTGGCAAGGCTTCCATCGCACCCACCGGGTGAATTTGCCAGCGTTTAGTTTGCGCCAGGGTCGCGACGGTTTCTTCAATGATTTTCAACAAAGCATCAAGTTCATCAGGATCGCGGGCAAGATTGTCAGTTGAGAGTAACCAAAGCGTGACTACTTCAACGCCTAGCTCCTCACACCACCCTAAAAATTCAGCTATTTTCTCGCCACCAGCTCGATGCCCGTACGCACTCGAGGAACCCATCTCGGCAGCCCAGCGTCGGTTACCGTCCAGAATTACCCCGACATGCGCGGGAAGTTGATCGCTGGGTAAGGATGAAGTTAGTCGGTGGCCGTAAAGGTCGTACGCAACTTCGCCTACTAAGGTGCGCAATCTTCCCATGCGCCCCAGATTAGTAGGTCTTGCGGAAACCTTCTACACCTGCGCTGTTATTGCAGTGTTTAACTAGGCGTCACATTAGATACGGCGTGTCTGGCGCTGACAAAAGTCCACAAGGAATACGGTCAGGAGTATCGGTCAAGTCCGGTCCTTCCCGCGGATAAATCTGAAAATGTGGGTAATCGTATGACTGAATCGAACACTCAAAAGCGCACTTACGTACTTGATACCAGTGTTTTACTATCAGACCCAAGCGCCTTGTTTCGATTCGATGAACATGAGGTTGTAATTCCGATTGTTGTTATTACGGAACTGGAATCTAAACGAACTCACCCTGAACTTGGATATTTTGCCCGATCTGCACTGCGCAGTCTGGATGACTTACGAATCAAACACGGAAGACTTGATGCCCCATTACCAATTGGTGAAAATGGCGGCGTGCTGCGCGTTGAACTAAATCACACAAATTCGGATATATTGCCGGCAGGATTTCGCTTAGGTGATAACGACACTCGCATTTTGTCGATTGCGCGCAATCTAGCCGAAGAAGGTTGCGACGTTGTTTTAGTAAGTAAAGATTTACCACTTCGAGTTAAAGCATCTGCGGTGGGTCTAGAGGCGCAGGAGTATCGGGCAGAAACCGTACCTTCAAGTGGCTGGACCGGAATGACTGAGGTAACAGTTACAAGTACCCAGATTGATGATCTTTACAGCGAAGAGATAATTGACCATGAAAGTGCACGGGAGCACCCATGCCACACAGGTGTTGTGCTTTCCAGCGACCGTGGCAGCGCGCTGGCCCGGGTAACACCAGATAAAAGATTGCAGTTAGTCCGTGGCGATCGCGAGGCCTTTGGCTTACATGGTCGAAGCGCCGAACAGCGAATTGCACTTGATGTCCTGCTCGATCCAGAAATTGGAATTGTTTCACTTGGCGGTAGAGCAGGTACTGGCAAAAGTGCACTAGCACTCTGCGCGGGCCTAGAAGCAGTTATGGAACGTCGCCAACATCGCAAAGTTGTTATTTTTCGCCCACTATATGCAGTCGGTGGACAGGAATTGGGATATTTGCCGGGCAGCGAAAATGAAAAAATGTCACCTTGGGCGCAGGCAGTTTTTGACACACTATCTGCACTAACTTCAGCTGACGTGATTGATGAAATTTTAGAACGCGGAATGCTCGAAGTGTTGCCATTAACCCACATTCGTGGTCGCTCGCTACATGACACTTTTGTTATCGTGGATGAGGCGCAATCCTTAGAGCGAAATGTTTTGCTAACAGTTCTTTCGCGCATTGGTAAAGATAGCCGCGTGGTATTAACTCACGACGTAGCGCAGCGAGATAACTTGCGAGTAGGTCGTCATGATGGTGTCGTTGCAGTGGTTGAAAAATTAAAAGGCCATCCGCTATTTGCGCACGTTACTTTGACGCGTTCGGAACGTTCGCCCATTGCTGCATTAGTTACGGAAATGCTAGAGGACCTTCCCGCCTAATTCTAAAACTTCCTTGGTAAACTAAGGGAGTTATGAATTTTAGAATCGCTCAACAGCTATTGCTCGCGTCAGCAATATTATTAACTCAAGCAACGTACGTATCGCCTGCATCCGCTACGATCACTCGCATCGTTGATGATCCAACTCGCAATTTAGCCAAGGCTGACCGACTAAAGATTTCTTTTGAAACCTGGGTAACATCTCCAACAGCAATTTATTTAAAGCGCGTTGAGTCCAACAACAACTGCAAATCAACCGGCAGCAAGGGAAAATATCAAGGTACTTGGCAAATGAATGCGGGTTTTTGGAAAACATACGGGGGCTTAAAGTATGCAAAAAAAGCTAGCAAAGCGTCGTGCCATGAACAAGATTTAGTTGCCTACAAGGGCTGGTTAGCTCGCGGCTGGAGTCCCTGGCCGCCTGCAAAAAGATTCAAGCCTTAAGTAAGTTAACTAGTTAACTGGGCGGGCCAACGGGAATGTTAAATGCAACTGGACGCAATGTCTCGGCATAAAAGTCATTTCCCTTATCGTCGATGATCACAAAAGCGGGAAAATCTTTAACTTCAATTTTCCAAATGGCTTCCATACCCAATTCTGGAAAATCTAACACTTCTACTTTCACTATATTGTCTTTTGCTAAGCGAGCTGCAGGTCCACCGATAGAGCCAAGGTAAAAACCACCGTTATCTTGACATGCTTTTGTTACGGCTTGACTTCGATTTCCTTTAGCAAGCATGACGAAAGAACCCCCAGCTTTTTGGAAGCGATCCACATAGCCATCCATCCGACCTGCAGTTGTTGGTCCAAACGAGCCCGATGCGTAACCCTCGGGGGTCTTTGCTGGCCCGGCGTAGTAAACAGCATGATCTTTAAAGTACTGCGGTAACTCTTGCCCGCTTTCTAACATTTCCAAAATCTTGGCGTGTGCTAAATCCCGAGCTACGATCAAGGACCCGGTTAATGAGATTCGAGTCTTTACTTCAAGACCGGAGAGGACTTTTCGAATTTGCTCCATTGGCTGATCTAAATTTACGTTGACAACATTTTCAGCAAAATGCTCGGTCGCAACTTCGGGCAGAAAACGTGCAGGGTCTTTTTCAAGCGCCTCAATGTAAGCACCTGTTGCATCAATTTTAACCAGCGCTTGGCGATCAGCTGAGCAGGAGACTGCGATTGCAATTGGGCATGATGCCCCGTGACGTGGTAACCGGATTACTCGAACATCATGGCAAAAATACTTGCCTCCAAATTGCGCTCCAATTCCAAAACTTTCTGTCAGCTTCAAAATTTCGGCTTCCATTTCCAAGTCGCGGTACCCATTGCCATCAGGGCCACCTTGGGTAGGAAGCGAATCCAAATATTTTGTACTTGCTAATTTAGAAACTTTTAATGCGTATTCTGCGCTGGTGCCGCCTACGACAATCGCCAAGTGGTACGGCGGACATGCAGATGTTCCAATCAGTCGAAGCTTCTCATCCATAAATTGCAAGAAACTCGCCTTATTAAGCACAGCTTTTGTTTCTTGGTAGAGGAAGCTCTTATTTGCGCTGCCACCACCTTTGGCGATGAATAAAAGTTCGTAACTATTTTCGTGTCCAGGTTTAGTGTCGGAGTAAATTTCAATTTGTGCCGGCAGGTTGTCACCAGTATTTTTCTCATCCCACATGTTCAGTGGAGAAAGCTGCGAGTATCGCAGGTTGAGTTTTTGGTAAGCCTGGTAAATACCACGGCTTAAAGCTTCTTCATCAGGCCCAGAGGTTAGTACCTGGGAACCTCGCTTTGCCGAAATAATTGCCGTTCCGGTGTCTTGGCACATCGGCAAAACACCACCAGCTGCAATGTTTGCATTTTTCAACAAGTCAGTTGCCACAAATCGATCGTTAGGAGAGGCACTTGGATCGTCAATTATTTTACGAAGCGACTCCAAGTGGCTGGTACGTAAGTAGTGAGAAATATCATGAATGGCTTCGTAAGCAACTTTCTCGAGCACACTGGGATCAATGTTTAGAAAAGTGCGATCTCCGATAGTTGTGGTGGAGATACCTTCCGTTGTAACTAAGCGAAACTCAGGGGCATTTTCTGCAAGTGGGAGGATTTCGGTGTAGTTAAACGAATTCATATTCCTAGCCTATTCCTAACTTTGGCGCCAGCATTGCGTAAGTAGCGCGTAGTAGCTCGAGGTAGCAGCGCGAAGTCTTATTAAACAGGGCAATATAGAAGATATGGCTGGACGTAAACCTCGGGGACGAGAAACTGCATGGGACATGATTTTGTCCATGACTGCTGTCATAGCGACAGTTGGGGTGATCATGCTGCTGGCCTGGCGGCCACAACAAGAAGTTGTGCAATCAATTGACTACCCAGCAGCAGTTGCGAATGCAAAACTTTCTCAGATTTGGCCAATTTCCATTCCTAGTGAAATACCGCCGGGCTACCGAGCAACCAGCGCCAGATTTGAACCAGAGTCTTACGGTGAACCAGGTGATGTTCGTTGGCTTGTTGGCTTCCAAACGGAGGCAGGGGAATACGTATCGATTTGGCAAAGTGATGGACCAAAGCGAAAAGTAATTGCGACCGCGACAAATAACGCAGACTGCGAAGACACCGAGTTGATTACAAACAATAAGACGGGCGTAGTTACAACTTGGCAAAAGTGTGAAATAGCTAAACCACTCACGCGCTCATTAGTTCAAACTAACGGTGAAGTTACAACTGTGGTCGCGGGAACTGTGCAGTGGCCAGAATTGCTGGAATTTACTCAGTCTCTAGAACCAGTTAGCCCGTAGAATCAAGTTATGGCAAAAGACGAGCTTTCGTATGAGGCAGCAAAGTCGCAGTTAGATGAAGTTGTTGCGCTTCTGGAAAATAAAGACATCGCACTTGACGACATGGTCAAACTATGGGAACAGGGCGAAAAGTTAGCTGCAATTTGTGAAGAAAAACTAGCCGGCGCTAAATCACGATTAGAGGCACTTCGCCCAACTATGACTCCCGAGGAAGACCAGGATTAATCCGCAGAAATTTCAGCATTAGTTTCGCCATCAGCAAATCTAATCTTGACTGTTGTGCCAGCTGGTACCGAACTTACTGTCCGCACAATTTCTCCAGCTTTTGATCTCACAATTGCAAACCCACGCTCAAGTGTTCCCTGTGGCGAGAGTGCCCGCAAAGTAGCGGACGCACCTTTGACATGTGAACTTTCTAATTTCAAAAAATTCAGAACCTGAACGTAAATTGCAGTCCTTACGGCATTGTTATCTTTAATTCGTTGCTCAATCAAGGTCGCAGGCGAGGCTAATGCTGGACGATTTTTCGTTAATGCAAGTTCCTGTTCTAGTCGATTGAGGTTCATGGAAACCAAAGAGCGAATTCTGGACCAAGAATTTCGCAAGTCAGCAATTTCTTGCAAAACGTCTGGAACAATTTTGCGCGCGGCATCTGTCGGAGTCGAGGCCCGATAGTCAGCAACGTAATCAATTAATGGCCGATCTTCCTCGTGCCCTATTGCTGACACGACTGGCGTGGCAACACTTGCAACAACTCGAATTAGAGATTCATCACTGAAGGGCAATAAATCTTCAAATGCGCCACCACCTCGAGCAATAACAATCACGTCAATATCGCTGATGGCATCAAGCTCGGTTAGTGCTGCACTAACTTGCCTAACACAATTCACGCCTTGAACAGCCACCTCACGTACTTCAAATTGCACATCTGGCCAGCGTCGTTTTGCATTTTCGATAACGTCATGCATCGCATCGCTACCTTGGCCGCATATCAGCCCAATTCGTCTTGGCAAAAAAGGTAATGGCTTTTTTCGCTCTTCGTTAAAAAGTCCCTCAGCCGCTAACAAATTCCGAAGTGCTTCCAGGCGAGCCATAAGTTCGCCAATTCCGACGGCGCGAAGCTGCAACACTTTGAATTGCATAGAACCACGTTTAGCCCACCAGTCAGCTTTTACCTGCACGAGAACTCGAGTGCCCTGCTGCACATTTGTTGCCAATGATTCCATTACGCCGGAAGCAACATAAAGTGAAAGTGAGACGTCTCGATCAGTGTCCCGAAGTGACAAGTAGGTAAGGCCCTTACGCGGATTTACCTCTGCCAGTTGGCCTTCAACCCAAATAGTTCCTAGCCGCGCTATGTATTCCCCGATCATGGTGGAAACTGCATGCACAGCCAGGGGGGCCTGCGGCACTTGTCCTGGTTTGTCGCTAGTTGCCTCATCCATAGGTCTATTCTGCCTAATGCCAGAACACAAGTGTGAGCGAACTGGTTTACGATAGAGGAGTGAGTCAAACCCAGCGAAAAGTTCTGCTAGCTAAGCCCCGTGGCTATTGTGCGGGAGTTGACCGCGCTGTGGAAACGGTGGAAAAGACGCTTGCACTCCATGGCGCCCCAATTTACGTTCGTAAAGAAATTGTCCATAACAAGTTCGTGGTTACTGAGCTGGAAGCAAAAGGTGCCATTTTTGTTAACGAAACCGATGAAGTCCCACCAGGTGCAACAGTAGTTTTTAGCGCACATGGCGTATCACCAGCAGTTCACGAAGAAGCGGCGCAACGAAATCTCAAGACGATTGATGCCACCTGTCCGCTGGTGACAAAAGTTCATGCCGAAGCACGCAGGTTTGCCGAAGATGACTACCAAATTTTATTTATCGGCCATGAGGGCCATGAAGAAGTTGAAGGCACCATGGGTGAAGCGCCCAAAAACATGACCCTAGTTGACGGCCCGGCTCACGTCCAAGATATTGAGATTGATCCGAGTCGACCTGTTGCTTGGCTTTCCCAGACCACATTGTCTGTTGATGAGACGCTAGAAACGGTAGATAGATTGCGCACTAAATTTCCACAGTTATTAGATCCACCAAGTGACGACATTTGCTACGCCACACAGAACCGCCAAAAAGCTGTGAAAGAAATATCAAATAAGTGTGAACTTATGATCGTTGTTGGCTCGGCTAATTCATCTAACACAGTTCGCTTAGTGGACGTAGCACTTGAGGCTGGGGCAACTGCGGCCTATCGCGTAGATTTTGCTGCTGAGATAAAAGAAGAATGGATTTCTGGGGTAACTACCATTGGCGTTACAAGTGGAGCATCCGTTCCAGAGATCTTGGTAGATGGTGTGCTCAATTGGTTAGCTCAGCACGGCTTTGCTGACGTTGAAGAGGTAGAAACGATCGAAGAGCATCTGCAATTCGCGTTGCCACCAGAATTGCGCCGAGACATTAAGGCTGCCGGCCGCGCCTAAAAATTGATATTGCTGCTGCTAGAGCGGTAGCGCCCAATATCCACCAAGCGTGCATTGCCAAACCGTAAGTCAAATGCAGGATTTGCTCGCGAATAAAAGAACCGCCGCGCATTGGAGCTAACTGTCCAACCGTGAGCAAAGAAATCACCCAAGCGAGCGGGGTAACCCAGATCGCCGATTGATAATCCGCGGTTCGAACATTTATCGCAGCTACCACTCCACCGACTAACAATCCGAGGTTAGAGATCAGTCCAATGTCGCCATTGATCAAAATATCCAGGGCCATCACAACCATCATGATAAAAGGCGTCAAAATTATGACACCTGGATAAGTCCAACCAACATTTGCTGGGCTTATGTCTGCCGTGCGTTTTGCGGATATTTGCATGCCTCTAAGGTATCGGGTTACAGGGGCGTCACAGGTGAACTTGGGTTACCTCTACGCTTAGATCCCATGGCCCTAACTATTGGAATTGTTGGTTTACCGAACGTTGGAAAATCAACATTATTTAATGCTTTGACAAAAAATAATGTATTGGCGGCCAATTACCCATTTGCCACAATTGAGCCAAATACAGGTGTAGTAGAAGTTCCCGATGCCCGACTTCCAGTTTTATCTGAAATTTTTAGTTCGGAACGCATACTGCCGGCAACAGTAACTTTTGTTGACATCGCTGGAATTGTTCGCGGTGCCAGTGAAGGTGAAGGTCTTGGAAATAAATTCTTGGCAAACATTCGGGAATCAGAGGCTATCTGCCAGGTTATTAGAGCATTTAGGGATCCAGATGTCGTTCACGTTGAGGGTGAGATTTCACCAAAAGATGATATCGAAACCATTAATACCGAATTAATTTTGGCGGATATGCAAACTTTAGAAAAAGTAATGCCGCGATTACTCAAGGAGTCACGTCTTGATAAGTCCAAAGCGGAAGCACTTGCAACTGCGGAACAAGCGGTAGAGATCCTTAATTCCGGTAAAACAATTTTTGAATCAAAGTTGGATTATGAGCCAATTCGGGAACTGTTTTTACTCACTGCAAAACCATTCATCTATGTATTCAATTTGGATGAAGAAGAGCTTGTTGACGACGAATTAAAGAAATCACTCAGCGCATTAGTTGCTCCTGTTGAAGCAGTATTCATGAATGCCAAACTAGAAGCAGAACTTGGTGAATTGCCAGACGATGAAGCCCTTGAGCTTTTGCAATCTGTTGGTCAAAACGAAAGTGGCATATCCATACTTTCTCGCGTGGGTTTTAAAACTCTAGGGCTGCAGACGTATTTGACGGCTGGCCCAAAGGAGTCGCGCGCCTGGACTATCCCAGTTGGAGCAACTGCGCCAGAGGCGGCTGGCGTGATTCACACCGACTTTCAAAAAGGATTTATCAAGGCAGAGATTGTTGCATTTAATGATTTAGTTTCAGCGGGCTCAGTCGCACAAGCGAAAGCAAACGGAAAAGTTCGCATGGAAGGCAAAGATTACGTAATGGCCGATGGTGACGTGGTCGAATTTCGCTTCAATGTGTAGCTAGCTACCCGCTGACTATGCCACTAGCAAGTTATTTACCAAGGTTCGTGCCATTTGCATTTAATTACGACCATGAACGGTAAGCCCTTGTTCACGTGCAATTTCGATCAGCAGCTCAGCAGTTCGCATTGCATCGTTTCCACGTTCTGTGGGGTCAATGTAGGTATCGATAAATGATGCAACGTTCGTGCCGCGTTGATCTAGGGCTGGGTCCTTCTTGCGGGCGCGATTTATCCTTCTTAACATTTTATGCATTTGCCACGGTGTTTCTGGGTGAAGTCCAATTTTATTTCGGTAGATATGTGACTCAGCACTTAGTGGATTCCTGTTTACAAGTGTCTCAACGTCGATGCACCAACGCGGAAAAATTACTGGCTTTCCTAACGACCACGCTTCAAAAACCATTGTGCCAAAATCTGAAATTATGACATCGCTAGCTACGAGTTTGTCTAAGGTCGGGGTTTTAGTGCCACGATTTCTTGGATGAAGCGAAATTGTGAATTTGTACGCAAGAAACATAGTTAAAATATGTTTTCGAAATCCTGGGTAACTTGAAGGCGACATTTTTGAATCAGGATTATTGCTAGAAATCGTGTTATGCGTCGGGGCCCACAAAACTCTTAATCTTGAATGCTTGATTGCGGGGGAGTTCGAAACCAAGTTAATCATGGGGTCAAGTCTGAGCCAGCCTACTTTTTTGATTTGCGAGTCTTGCAATGTGATTTGATTTTTTGGATCACTTCGGAACCGTCCCTCAACCAATCGATTCACATGCCATGCACCCGGTACAAAAACATATTTATACTTATTGGCAAGTGGCAGACCATCGTTGCCAATAATAAAGAAATACCTTTTGTCAGCAACTCCGTGAGCCATGATGATGTCAGCTGGTGTGGCAGCCACTTCATCGCGACTCTGCCTAATAAAGAGTGACAAGCTCAAGGTGCCTTCCACTGCGTCGCCAACTGTGTGAACTACGGATTTTGGAGGTAGACAAGCTTCGATTAGTCCAAATAATTGCTCTTGAATGTAGGCATAGTTGCGATGTGGTTGCCAGACAAAGTTGATTGAGCCTGGCGTAGGGGTGCTTTGATTTGTCATGTATTAGCCTCTTGACCACTTTAGAGCCACTAACCCCGATAGCCATGAACTGCTGGTGCTCAAAACTGGTATTTCACAACTAGAATAAGGACAGTGACCCAAACTGCCGTCCGCAACGACCTTCGAAATGTTGCAATCATTGCCCACGTTGACCATGGAAAAACCACTCTTGTAGATGCCATGCTTTGGCAATCTGGAGCTTTCCGAGCAAATCAAGATGTTAATGACCGAGTTATGGATTCCATGGACCTTGAGCGGGAAAAGGGAATTACGATTCTGGCGAAGAACACTGCGGTGCGATACAACGGACCTTCAGCGCAAGAGGGTGGCGTAACCCTAAACATTATTGATACCCCTGGTCACGCGGACTTTGGTGGCGAAGTTGAGCGCGGCCTGGAAATGGTTGATGCAGTTGTGCTACTTGTTGATGCGAGTGAAGGACCACTGCCACAAACTCGTTTCGTATTGCGCAAAGCTCTCCAGAAGCGACTGCCAGTAATTTTATTAATTAACAAAGTTGATCGCCCCGATGCTCGGATCGCCGAAGTAGTCGATGAAACTTATGAATTATTTTTTGATTTAGATGCTGACGAAGAACAAATTCAATTTCCAATTATTTATGCATCAGCCAAAGCGGGCCGAGCTTCGCTAACTCGACCAGTCGATGGCGGGATGCCAGAGGAAGAAAACCTCGAGCCACTATTTGAAGCGCTGATAAACCATGTGCCAGCCCCGACATATGATCCAGATGCTCCGCTTCAGGCCCACGTCACAAACCTTGACTCTTCCCCTTACCTTGGACGCTTAGCACTTTGCAGAGTAAAGAACGGAACGATCAACAAGGGTCAACAAGTTGCTTGGATGAAAGCTGATGGCACAACTGAGCGAGCAAAAGTTGTCGAGCTTTTAATGACTCAGGCACTAGATCGGGTGCCAGTTGAATCAGCAGGCCCAGGTGACATCATTGCCATCTCCGGATTTGAAAGTATTACTATCGGCGAAACGTTAGCGGATCCAGAAAATCCAATTGCATTGCCATTATTCATCATTGATGAACCATCAATTTCGATGACAATTGGTATTAACAGTTCCCCATTAGCTGGTGAAACTGGCAGCAAGGTTACTGCGCGCTTATTAAAGACACGGTTAGAAGCGGAAATTGTCGGTAACGTTTCGATTCGAGTACTAGAAACTGAGCGTCCTGACACTTGGGAAGTGCAAGGGCGTGGCGAATTGCAACTTGCTGTTCTTGTAGAACTTATGCGCCGCGAAAAGTTTGAAATGACTGTTGGTAAGCCCCAGGTTGTCACCAAAGAAATTGATGGCAAAAAGCATGAACCAATGGAGCGCTTAACTATTGATGTGCCGGAAGATTTTGTTGGCGTAGTGACGCAGCTGTTGGGCTTGCGAAAAGGCCGTCTGGAACAAATGGTCAACCATGGCACCGGTTGGGTTCGAATGGAATACATTGTGCCTGCTCGCGGCTTAATTGGTTTTCGAACTGAGTTCTTAACGGAAACTCGAGGAACCGGATTAATGAATCACATCTTTGAGAATTACGCACCATGGTTTGGAGAATTACGCACTAGACCATCAGGCTCGCTCGTTTCTGATCGACGTGGCGCAGTTACTTCCTATGCGTGTTTCAGTATTCAAGAGCGTGGCACACTTTTCGTCTCACCAACTACTGAAGTCTATGAAGGCATGATAATTGGCGAGAATGCGCGCTCCGAAGACATGGACGTAAATGTTGTACGTGAAAAGAAATTAACAAACGTCCGGCAAGCAACTGGCGATGAACTTGAGCGCTTAATTCCAGCAAAGAACCTCAGCTTGGAACAAGCTCTGGAATTTTGCCGAGAAGATGAGTGTGTTGAAGTCACGCCAACTGCAGTTCGAATCCGCAAAGTCCAGTTAGCCAAGGTTGATCGTGACCGCGTAAGTAAGAAAGCAAAAAATAGCTAGGTCAATTAAATGAAGTCATCCGTTCTTAGTAAATTGGCCCTACTTTTTGTAGCGGCAATAATTTCTCTCGGATTCCTCACTGGGTCAACGGTTATCATGAATTCACCGGGCGGCTTCAACGCGGGTTTGACAAGAGCTGTTGGGGTCAGTGAAACAACGCAAGGCGTACTTAGGCTTGGTTCTTCGAGTTCATGCGATTCCCTGGACCCAGCGCAATCTTTCGACTCTTGGTGCGCAGTAGTTACGAGGATGTATAGCCGCAACTTAATGGCATTTGCGGGTGCGCCAGGTGATCGAGGTTTAATACTAACGCCAGACTTGGTAATCGCAGAACCTGAAGTCAACCTGGAAAAAACAAATTGGAACTTTACGCTGCGCGATGATGTCTTTTGGAGTGACGGCACCCCAGTAACAGCTAGCGATGTGAAGTATTCCATCCTTCGCTTATTTGATGATTCACTCCAAAGTCCAATATCCCTAGAAACCCTCTGCTTGTTTAGTGCGTGCACCAAAGGAATTCCTGATTACAAGGGTCCTTATGTGGATCCGACTGCAGACCTGGCTTCAATTGTGGTTACTGACGAGCGAAACATAAGTTTTAACTTGAATCGGCCTTATCCAGAATTTTCTCGCTTACTCGCAGCGCCGCAGTTCGCACCAATTAATCAATCGCGAGATGTTGAACTGCGCATTGCTGGATTAACTTATGCCTCAAATCCGGCATCGAATGGTCCCTTTGTTTTGACAGTTGGCGAAGGTGAAATTCAGTATTCTTTCCTGCGTAACCAAAACTGGACACAAGAATCAGACGGGATTCGAATCCCGAAAGTAGATTCCATCTCGTGGCAAGTGTTTGCCGATTCTGATTTAACTGATCAAGCTTTACTTAATGGGGAAATCGATCTAAAAATCAATTTTGGGTTAGGACCAACTATTCGCGATCAAGTCTTGCAGGATTCGACCCAGCGCAAATTGATCGACAATCCAGAAATGAGCTTTGTTAATTTCCTTGTAATCAATCCACAAATCGCACCACTCGAGCGGGTATCTTGCCGTAAAGCAATTTTTTATGCGCTAGATAAAGCGGATTTACAAAACATTCGCGGGGGAAGTGCTACTGCAGCTGTTGCTCATTCAATGAGTCCACCAACAGTTCTTGGATTTGATAATTCCTACAATCCCTATCCCAGCGGCAGCGATGAAACCGGAGACATCAAGCGGGCTCGGGAAAGTTTGGCAGATTGTGGCTACCCTGATGGATTTCAAACCAACATGACTTATGTCGCAATTGGAATAGGAAAAGATATATTTTTGTCGGTACAAAAAAGTTTAGCTCGAGTAGGTATCGTCGTGGACCCTGTGGAGTATGCCAACTTCGCTGAATACTTTTCCAATGGCATCGGCTCACCGGAAAACCTCAAATCGCAATCGATAGGTTTAGCTGCAACTGGTTGGGGTCCTGACTACTCTTCTGCACTTTCTTATTGGGCGCCAATTGTTGATGGCAGGAAAATTAAAACTTTAGCTAATCAAAATTTTGCTGAGATAAATTCAGATAAAATTAATAAGTTACTCGATGCCCTTGAAGTTGCGGAAACCCCTGCGCAAGCAGCTCGCCTAAATAAGGAAATTGAAGTTTTGGTGATGGGTGAGGCCAGTTATTTGCCCTATGCCGTAGATCGCATGGTTTTGTACCGTCCCGCTCAAGTAACTAATGTGTATGTGCAAATAGCCCTTGGCAACCAATATGACCTAGTAAATGTGGGAATACAGCGGGTTACCCCCTAAAAACGCGATTATTGCAACACTTTGGACGGCATTTCAGTAACGAACAAGTAACACTGAGTTTCGCTGGCACTCAAGTCCAAATAGACTCGGAACCTTGGTTAATTCGAGGTAAATGATTACCAATTTTTGACTACTGATTATCTATAACGGCATTAAAGTACGGAGGCATAAAAGAGTGAGCGCTACCGTTGGGGCAGTTTTTGAGCCCGTAGTTGGTCGGACGTTACGTCAGATCGCCTGGTCCCGGTTGCGCAAAGATCGAGTTGCAGTCGGCAGCATGATAATTCTGGTTTTCATTACATTTATCGCGATTTTTGGTCCGCTAATTTCTGGTTGGATCGGGGTCAATCCGTATGACTTCAATACTAAGTTATTAAGTGATGCTGGTAGTTTGCCACTTGGCGCATTTGGCGGCGTATCCCTAGCTCATCCATTAGGCGTGGAACCATTGACTGGCCGTGACATTTTGGCGCGTCTTCTTTTTGGTACGCGCATCTCATTGCTAATTGCAGTATCCGCCACGATCATTACCGTAGTACTCGGCACAGTGGTTGGTGTCATATCAGGATATTCCCGTGGTCGCACCGACACCTTCTTGAGTCGATTCATGGACATCACTCTTGCTTTCCCGCTGCTACTTGTCATAATTGCCATGTCGCCAGTAATTGAACAAAGGCTGGAGGCTTTTGGGTTGCCGCCGGGTAATCCATCGCGGATCACTACTTTGATTTTGGTACTCAGTGTTTTTGGCTGGCCATACTTGGCGAGACTTGTCAGAGGGCAAGTAATTTCCATGCGAGAACGAGAATTTGTTGAGGCTGCAGTTTCTATTGGTTCTAGTAATCGCAGGATTTTATTTCGTGAGTTACTTCCGAATCTGTGGGCTCCGATTTTAATTTATGCCACCATCGCAATGCCCGGGTTAATTGGAGCAGAAGCTGCATTGGCCTACTTAGGCATCTCGGTTGTGCCACCAACACCAACTTGGGGATCCATGCTCCAAGAGTCAGTTGGTTATTTCACCGTGGATCCATTCTATTTTTTTGTTCCCTTAACGATGCTGCTGGCAGTTGTGCTTTCCTTCAACTTGCTCGGAGACGCCTTGCGAGACGCCCTAGATCCAAAGTCTGGGCGACATTAATAAAGTTTTTCAGTTTCTCGAGAACTGAAAAAAAACCACACACTCAATCGAGTGGGTGGTAACCAGTGATTCAACCGAATCACGACTTAAAGACATAGCAAACCTATGTCTCTATGGAGGACACATGAAGAAATCGACAGGCATCCGCTTCGGCGTTGGTGCAGCGTCGCTGGCTCTTCTGCTTACCGCGTGCGGTGGCAGTGGGGACGCAGCGTCTGGCGACGGCTCAAAAGGTGGAACTCTCTACATCCTTACGGAAGCAGAGCAGATTCTTCACTTGGATCCACAGCGCAACTACACGGGTGAAGATCTAGCTTTTGCTAGCGCTTACCTAAACCGCACCTTAACTCAGTACACACTGAGCAAGGACAATGCAGCAGCCAGTGAGTTAGTTGCTGACGCAGCTACTGACACAGGTACCGCATCAAATGAAGGCAAGACTTGGGAATTTACACTCAAGGACGGCATGAAATGGGAAGACGGTAAAGACGTTACTTGTGAAGATTTCAAGTACGGTATTTCTCGCACTTTCGCTACGGATGTAATTACAGACGGACCGGCATTTGCGTTGTCAATGCTTGACGTTACGGATTACAAGGGACCATATGCAGGCGATGCAGCTGGTCAAGCTTCTTACGATAAGGCTGTTGTTTGTGAAGGTAATAAGATCACATTCAATCTTTCCCGTACTGCTTTTGACTTCAACTACGCAGTAACGCTTAGTGCGTTTGCAGCGGTTCGCCAAGACGTTGACACAGCTGAACAGTATGACGATGAGATCCTTTCAAACGGTCCATACAAGATTGAGTCATACGTAAAGAAGGACAAGTTGGTACTGGTTCGAAACGAAAATTGGGATCCAGCAACGGATACTTTCCGTGGCGCATTCCCAGATCGTATTGAATACATATTTGCTCAGCCAGGTGCTCTAATTACTGAACGCTTGATGGCTGATGCTGGTAATGATCAGATGACAATTTCGCCAGATAGCGTTGATTCAGCAAAGCTTGCTGTTGTCTTCTCAGATGCAAAGTATGAAAAGCGTCGTTTCAACGAACTAGATCCTTACGTTCGTTACTTCGCCATTAATACTGCAAAAGTTCCAAACGTTAAGCATCGTCAAGCAGTTCTTGCCGCTACGAACCGTGCCGAACTTCGCACAATTTCAGGTGGCGAATATGCAGGTGATTATGCCGATGGTGTTGTTAAGCCAAACATTGGTGTGGACTACGCACCAACTGGTCTTTGGGATGGACTACTAGGGGAAGCAATTCCTGACGAAGGTAATCCAGAACTTGCGATTAAGTTGATTGCGGAATCAGGCGAGGCATTCCCTCAGCCATTCGTTATCGATTACGGTCAGAGTGAAACCAACGATAAGGCAGCAGCATCATTAGTTGCTTCCCTCGCTAAAGCAGGCATAGTTGCTACACCAAATCCGATTGAACCAGGCGCTTACTACGGCGTCGTACTTGATCCAGAACAGCAGGGCTCAATGTCTTCTGCCGGATGGGGTCCAGACTGGTCAAATGCATCGACAGTTATTCCAGAACTGTTTGCTGCAAATGGTGGATTCAACCTTTCGCAGTGGAATGACGAAGCCTTCTTGGCTGAATCAGATGCCGCAAAGGTGATCACAGATCGAGCCGAACAAGCTAAGGCTTGGCATGCACTGAGCAAGAAGTCAATGGAATTGGCACTTGCACTTCCTACCCGTTTTGGTAAGGAACAGCGCATTGTTGGTTCGAAAATTGGCGGTGCCTACATTTGGGGACCATACGGCTCATGGCCATATGCTCAAATATCGGTTAACTAATTTCTTAATTATTAGTTAATGCCTAATGGCAGACTGTGGGTGGACACTCGTTCACCCACAGTCTGCTGTTCCAACGCAACCCATCCGAGCAAGGGAGAGGATCGAAAGTGTTTCCGTACATTGTGCGAAGAATTTTCGTCATGATCTTAATGTTGACGCTTTTGAGCATTGTTACTTTTTTGCTTTTCAATGCAGTCCCGACTGATCCCGCTCGCTTAACTTGCGGTAAAAGTTGCACTCCCGAAATTATCGCCGCAAATCGGATTCGCCTTGGTTTAGATCAACCACTTTTGACTCAATACTTGGATTGGATGAAAGGAATTTTTCTCGGACGAACTTACGGAACCGGCTCAGCCGCATTCGAATGTTCCAAGCCATGTCTGGGTTACTCATTTAGAAATGGGGAAGAAGTTACCAAGCTAATTGTCGATTCCATACCCGTCACAATGTACTTAGCATTGGGCGCATTCATACTTTGGATGGTTGTTGGAATCTCTGCCGGGATAGTCGCAGCTAAACATCAAGGTAAATGGCAAGACCGCACCATCATGGGTATATCACTCGTTGGATATTCCCTTCCAGTTTTCTTTATTGGCTTACTATTTCTAGTTTTTGCAATTGTTCGCTGGAACGTACTGCCGTATCCAGACTATGCATCGCCATTTGAAGACCCATTAGCATTTTTGCAAACCATGTTGCTTCCTTGGGTCACCCTTGCAATTCTTTATTCAGCTTATTACGCGCGACTAACGCGCTCCCAAATCCTAGAAATTATGGGTGAGGATTACATTAGAACTGCCCGCGCTAAAGGTCTTTCCGATCGCGTAGTTTTTCGAAAGCATGCTTTTCGCGCAGGGCTCACGCCAATCGTTACTTCGGCGGGACTTGATCTTGCTGGACTACTAGGTGGAGCAGTTATTACTGAGTACATCTTTAGTTTGCCAGGTCTTGGGCGAGTGGCAATTGGAGCAGTTACCGATTATGACTTGCCAACCATCACCGCAGCTGTGCTTGTCGCGGCCGTCTTCGTTATCGTCGCTAATCTAGTTGTCGATATTTTATATGTAGCAATTGATCCAAGGGTGCGCATGAAATGACAACTAATCCAAATGTAATTCTTGAAGTAAAGAATTTAAATGTCGAGTTCATCACCGATGATGGCATTGTTCACGCCGTCAACAATGTTTCCTACACAGTAGAGCGCGGCAAGACACTTGCGATTGTTGGAGAGTCTGGCTCTGGTAAAAGTGTTTCAAGCCTGGCAATCATGGGACTTCTTACTGGGACAAACTCAAATGTCACTGGCGAAGTTTTCTTTAATGGCAAAGAACTTGTTGGCGCTGATCCAGAAGAAGTGCGTAAACTCCGAGGCGACGAAATGGCAATGATTTTTCAAGATCCATTGAGCGCGCTTCATCCCTTCTACACAATCGGCGAGCAACTCGTAGAAGCAGTACTTGTGCACAATAAAATATCTGATGAGGCTGCTCGTGAGCGCGCCATCGAGATGTTAATTAAGGTCGGAATTTCCTCGGTAGAACAACGCATTGATGAGTATCCGCATCAGCTTTCAGGCGGTATGCGCCAGCGCATTATGATCGCTATGGCATTAATCAACGGCCCAGAATTGTTGATTGCAGATGAACCAACCACCGCGCTGGATGTTACGGTTCAGGCTCAGATATTGGAGTTATTGCGCGAACTTCAAAAAGAATTTGGCACCGCAATCGTGTTAATTACCCATGATTTAGGTGTGGTTGCCGACCTCGCAGATGAAGTTTTAGTCATGTACG
This sequence comes from Actinomycetes bacterium, assembly GCA_037619625.1. Taxonomy (GTDB): domain Bacteria; phylum Actinomycetota; class Actinomycetes; order S36-B12; family UBA5976; genus UBA5976. Next base: position 21,980 of record JASJMK010000075.1, on the reverse strand, counting down.
GTGGCAGCGCAGTAGAGCATGCCGGAGTGCGAGAACTTTTTTATGAGCCACAAATGCCTTATACCTGGGGGCTGCTTGCCTCATTGCCACAAATATCCGTTAAAAAAGAACAGCTTGATCCAATTCCAGGTTCCCCACCGTCGTTGCTTAATTTGCCGAAAGGTTGTGTATTCGAACCACGTTGCGCCTTTAAAAGCCAGGTAGCAAATAATGCTTGCGTCGAGTCATTCCCAGAATTACTTGAAGTTTCCCAAAATCACGAAGCCCGCTGCCATTTGTCCGAGCCGCAACGCTTGGCGATCCGAATTGACCGAAAGATTGGAAAGGTAAATAAATGACAACCCCAATCTTGAAAATTACCGAATTACAAAAATATTTTCCAATCCAAGGAAAAGGATTATTTAATCGAGTAGTCGGTAACGTAAAAGCGGTCGACGGTATCTCACTTGAGGTTTTCCCAGGGGAGACTCTAGGTCTTGTGGGTGAGAGCGGTTGTGGGAAATCCACAGCTGGTAGATCGATGTTACGACTTATCGAACCGACTGGGGGATCAATTGAATTCAATGGTCAAGACATTACAAAAATTAAGAAAAAAGAGTTAGTTCCACTTCGGCGCGAAATGCAAATGATTTTTCAAGATCCATTCTCGTCCTTGAATCCGCGACAAACTGTGGGTGACATTATTGGCGCACCTTTTCGAGTCCAAGGTGTTAAGCCTGAGGGTGGTATTACAAAAGCCGTTCAAGGTTTAATGGATCGAGTTGGGTTAAATCCAGAGCACTTCAATCGCTATCCAAATGAATTCTCTGGTGGTCAGCGTCAGCGAATTGGAATCGCTCGAGCGATTGCGCTTAAGCCAAAATTGATCGTCTGTGATGAACCGGTTTCAGCGCTGGACGTCTCGATTCAAGCTCAAGTACTTAATTTGCTTGATGATATCCAGAAAGAATTCGGTTTAGCCTATATTTTTATCGCGCATGATTTGTCGGTTGTGCGCCACATTTCAGATCGAGTAGCCGTTATGTATCTGGGCAAAATTATGGAAACTGCGTTCCAGGAAAATCTTTACCGGGCTCCACTTCACCCTTATACGCACGCTTTATTGTCCGCAGTTCCAATTGCTGATCCAGATTTAGAGCGTTCCCGAGAACGAATTCTGTTAACCGGCGACTTACCAAGTCCAAGTAATCCACCAAGTGGCTGTGTTTTTAGAACCCGCTGCTTTAAGGCTCAAGCTCGATGCGAAAGTGAAACTCCACAATTGCGCGAACTAAGCACTGGTCATAAAGTTGCGTGTCACTTTCCCATGGAAACAACAGGCACGACTTCAGCAACAGGGACAGATTTCACATCTAATTAGTCAAAACACATGTGGCTAGTTACCCAAGTGCGTCTTGAAATATTCGACAGTTAGCAACATAAGGTTTTCCGAGATTATTTCTTGTGGCGTCATATGCGTAACCCCCGATAGTGGCAAAACCGTATGTGCTTTTTTATGAGTCAGTAGTGCGCCACTTAAGGAAAGTGAATGAGCAGCAACAACATTGTCATCAGCCAACCCATGAATCAACATAAGTGGTCGCTCGAGTCCGCCTGCCTTTTCAATTAATGAGTTTTCGGTAAACACTTCTGGAAACTTTTCTGGATGCCCGAGATAACGTTCGGTGTAGGCAGTGTCATACCAAAGCCAATCGGTCACTGGAGCGCCAGCAACAGCTGCATGGAAAACATCGGGACGTTCCAGTACGGCTAAGGCGCTGAGGTATCCACCAAATGACCAACCAGTAATGCCAACTCGGTTTACATCAACGTCATTTGGAAAACTGGTAGCTACATCCGCAATCGCGTTGACTTGATCTTCAAGTACCGGCTTAACAAAATCTTGATATATCGAGTGATCCCAGGCCGGTCCACGACCTGGTGTGCCGCGATTATCGGCAACAATAACTAAAAATCCTTGATCCGCAAACCATTGATCTATGGCGTAAGTTAGCGCACCGTTTTGAACTTGTGGGTGATGTGGGCCGCCGTAAGGGCGCATCATCACCGGAAGTTTTTGGCTTCCGAGTACATGGTCACGTGGAAATATCACAGCTGTGTTTACTAAATTAGGTCCAGTTTTAAGTTGGTGAACTTGCGGCTGGAAACTTGGTGCTTCAGCTAAGGAATCGAAGTAATGCTCAGTCTTGGCCCCTCGTCGTAACTGATAAGTGCGACTATGGGTATCCAGGCGGGACTCAATCAAAATCTGAAGTTCGCCAGTAGTGCTTGTCGCGCCAGCAACTCCACCCTGGGCAAGTTCGGTTAGTGAACCGTCATAACCAACTCGAACCACATCCCGACTCACTGCATCGGATGTCGCTACCACATCAATATATTCAGGTGTCACATCTATTACAGACATCACTTGAAAGCCTTGTGGTGTAATCGCCTTTCCAGCAAGCTGCAGTTCACGAGTATCCGTTTGGCGGTTATCAATAACGGAAACAATTTCACCGTCATGCCAACGTGGTTGACCGGGAATAACTTCCACAAATTCATGGTCTGTTACTTCATGAACTATTTTCAGATCAGAGTTAGTCAGCGCATATGTGACAAAATTCTGTTGTGCTCGATCAGCAACTGTTAGCAACGCAGCACAATCTTTTTGCCACGACACACTTATCAGGTACTCAAAGGAATCGTGATCCCAGTTGATTGCTACCTTTTCCCCAGCAAGAGTGATTCGTGCTAACCCAAGAACAGCATTTTTTGTGCCAGCGGCCGGATATCGAATTTCATTTGGCTGTTTTTGCGGTGTTGCTGGATCAGAAATCCACCAGGTTTGAACTTGCGCGTCATCGGTTCGTTCAACGATCAATTCATCACTTTCAGGTGACCACCAGTAACCGCTCATGCGATCAAACTCTTCCGCAGCAATGAAGTCAGATAATCCCCAACAAATATTTTCGGCAGACTCATTTGTCAGATTTATAACGTTGCCGCCATCGAAGTCGCAAATCAACATGTCTTTTCCATTTGACCAAGCAATTCGGCTGCCATCTGGCGCTATTTTTGGATCGATGACTGGCTGTGGGACTTCGAGTTCAACAAAGTCTTTGGTGACTACTTGGCCGGCAAAAAGCTTGCCAGAAAGAGCAAAAATTACTTTTGTGCCAGTGGCATCACTTGAGAAACTGGTGATGCCTGAAGTGGTTTCCCGCATTCTTTCCCGGCGGGCTCGTTCGGCATCTGGAATGTCGCCAGCAACTGCCAAGAGAATTCGAGGATCCGCAATTTTCGTTTCGATTCGTGCGGCAACGTTGTATGCCCATAGGGAGTTCACTGCGTCCCGGCCAGACTCACTTCGCAGAAATAGCACGTGCTCTCCTGAGCCACAAATAAGAAAGCTGCGGGGCGCACCTAGTTGGAAGTTTCGAGTAGCGGCGCTTTGTCTTGGAAAGGTTTCACTCACCCATTGATCCTGCCATGTCAGGACGCGAGTTGCCACAGCGCTGAGGGTTTTTAAGCTCAATGAAACAGCGTGAGGGTTTTTAAGCTCAATGAAACAGTGTGAGGGGATTCAGTCGTACGTTAAGTTATAGGTAAAGATTGATAATGATGGAAGTTATGAAAAACGATGGCTAAAGTTTCTGTAAATATCCCGCGCTTGCTGCTGGTACACGCCCACCCAGACGATGAAACAATCGGGAGCGGGGCGACTATGGCCAAATATGTTGCCCAGGGCGCACAAGTAGCCCTAGTTACCTGCACTTTGGGTGAAGAGGGCGAGATTCTGGTTTCGGAGCTGGCAAATTTAGCTTCTGACAAAACAGATGGCCTGGGATCTCATCGATTCATAGAGCTAGGCAATGCCATGGCCGAACTTTCAGTAACTGATTGGCGACTCCTTGGGGGTGCTGGAAAATTTCGTGATAGCGGAATGATCGGCACACCGCCAAATGAGCGACCTGATAATTTTTGGAATGCAGATTTGTTAGCAGCGGCCAGACACTTAGTAGAAATAATTCGCGAAGTTAAACCCCATGTACTCATTACTTATGATGACTTTGGCGGCTATGGTCATCCAGATCACATTCAAGCGCATCGAGTGGCTCATTACGCGCGAGAATTAGCGGCTGCGAAAAGTTTCGCGCCTGAACTTGGTGAACCCTGGTTGATTGAAAAGGTTTACTGGACTGCATTCCCAGTAAGTGTGATGCGGGCTGGAATCGAAATGTTGCGCGCCTCAGGTGACCAAACAGATTTCGCTACCCAGGATCCAGATGAGATCCCATTTGCCTGCCCCGATGAACTCGTCACGACGGCAATTGACGGTAGTGACTTTGCCGAACAAAAAATGCGGGCACTAAGAGCCCACGCCACACAGATAAGCACGGAAGATGGCTTCTTTGCACTTTCAAATAATTTAGGTTCTCAAGTAATGGCTACGGAGTATTACCGACTAGTCGCTGGAGTGCCAACTGCCCCATTTGATGAACTTGGCCGTGAGACGCATTTATTTAGTGGCATCGCAGATCTTGTAGCGAGCCCTAATGTATAAATTGCGAGTGCTTATCGGAAGCGTCTTAGTAAGTGCGGCGATCAGTGTTGTAGCAGGATTCGCGCAAGCAAACCGAGTGGTAATTTTTGGGATAAAGATCCCTTATGGGCTGCCGTTAGCATTGGCGCTCTGTATTTTGAGCGTACTTTGGCTGAATCGCTTTTTTGGAACTCGGTTCGCCGGGTTAATTTTCCTGGTCATTTGGGTTATCACAACCCTGCAGTTTGCGATTGAATCACCAGGTGGTGATTTAGTGCTCTCTGCCACCTGGTACTCATCTGCTTATGTAATAGTTGGTGCCATTTTGGTTTCGGCGACAGCGGTGCTGCCCCCGATGCGAACGCGGGCTTTGGAAACTAGGCAAACTCAAGACACAGTGGCGCACTAGCTCATCGCCTTAAAGTAAGCGCAAAAGCATGTGTTGCCAAGTGCCTGATGCGACAAAAATCTGTGACTACGGGTAGATTTAGAGTGCTTGTGGTGCTACTCCCACTGGCATAAATTTATGGAGGTCTAAATGACTTATGTGATCGCGCTGCCTTGTGTTGACGTTAAAGACAAGGCTTGTATCGAAGAGTGCCCAGTGGATTGCATCTACGAAGGCGATCGCATGATGTACATCCAGGCCGACGAATGTGTTGACTGTGGCGCTTGCGAACCAGTGTGCCCAACTGAAGCGATTTACTACGAAGATGATGTTCCTGAAAAATGGGAAGAATTCAAAGTTGTTAATACGGCATTTTTTGAAACCCTTGGCTCACCTGGTGGCGCATCCAAAACTGGTAAAACCAGCAACGATCCAGAATCTGTAGCGTCCTTGCCGCCGCAGGTGAGTTAACTGATTGCGCCGCTAGCAAATGGGTTGCCCGATTTCCCTTGGGATCGAATTGCGGCTGCTGGTGAACACGCAAGAAAACATCCCGACGGAATAGTCGATTTATCAATTGGCACTCCGGTAGATGACACTCCAAAAGTAATCACTAGCGCATTAGCCGCTGCTGCAAACGCACCTGGTTACCCAACTGCAGCTGGCTTATTAGAACTCCGGCAAGCTTGGACAAATTGGGCCCAAAGAATTTTGCATGCGGAATTAACTACTGATCAAGTTGCGCCCTCTATCGGGTCAAAGGAAATTGTTGCTTGGCTGCCAATTATTTTTGGCTTAACTGCGCAAAGCGTCGTCGCGATTCCCGAGTTGGCTTACCCAACTTATGCAGTCGGAGCAATGATGGCTCATGCAAAATTTGTTACTTACAAAAATGCCGATTCGATTCCAGCAAACGCAGATTTGATTTGGGTAAATTCACCGAGCAATCCAACGGGTGAGGTTTTGGGAGTGGGCGAGCTAAAAGCACTTGTTGCTCGCGGCCGAGAAATTGCAGCCCCCGTAGTAAGTGATGAGTGCTACATCGAACTTGGTTGGGACGCCGAACCGATTTCGATACTTGACCCGCGAGTTTGTGGTGGTGACTTCACTGGCATCTTGGCAGTTCACTCACTTTCCAAGCGCTCGAATCTTGCGGGTTATCGATCTGGATCAGTGCTCGGCGACGCTGACTTAATCGCCGACATAATCTCGCTTCGCAAACATTCTGGAATGTTAGTTCCAACTCCAATTCAAATGGCAACGATTGCAGCTTTGGGCGATGATGCACACGTCCAAATCCAACGGGAACTTTATGCCAAGCGCCGTGACATACTTCACAGTGCATTAGTGAGCGCAGGGTTCACAGTCGAGCACTCGCAAGCTGGTTTATATCTGTGGGCAACTAATGGAACGACCTGCGCCGAAACCATAAATTGGCTAGCAGACCGCGGTATTTTGGCCGCTCCTGGCGACTTTTATGGACCCACGGGTGCTGCACATGTCCGACTTGCATTAACTGCCACAGACGAGCGGATAGCCAGCGCAGCAAGCCGGCTGGCGTCTTAACTGCGCCACTTGGATTAGCAAAGGCAGGGCGGCAAATAGTAAGTTTGTCTCATGTCCCAAGCAAAACTTGTCCACCCTAACGGCGAACTACTTCTTGGCGAAGTCCCAGCAACTGTTGGCTCACCGGGATACGACGTATCTTCATTGCTGAAGGAAACGGGTCACATTACGTTGGATCCGGGATTCATGAACACTGCCTCATGCCAATCCGCGATTACTTACATTGATGGCGACAAAGGAATCTTGCGTTACCGCGGGTACCCAATTGAACAACTTGCGGCAAAAAGCACTTTTATTGAAACTTCTTACTTGCTGATTTACGGACACCTTCCAAGTCCTGCGGAGTTAAGCAAATTTACGCAAGACATCACAATGCACACCATGGTTCATGAGGACCTTCGTCGATTCTTTGATGGCTTCCCGCGTGATGCGCACCCGATGCCGGTTCTGAGCAGCGCAGTAAGTGCACTTTCTACTTTTTACCAAGATTCACTTGATCCATTTGATGAGCGCCAAGTTGAAATTTCCACAATTCGGTTAATGGCAAAGATTCCAACCCTGGCTGCTTACGCGTACAAGAAAACGATTGGTCAACCTTCGCGTTACCCAGATAATAGCCTTGACTACGTTTCTAACTTTTTGAATATGACGTTTGGGGTTCCATCGGAACCTTACGAGGTTAATCCGGCAATTGTTAAGGCCCTGGACATGTTATTTATTTTGCATGCCGATCATGAACAGAACTGTTCAACCTCAACCGTTCGCATGGTTGGATCTTCGCATGCAAACTTATTCGCATCAGTTTCAGCTGGCATCAATGCGCTGTTTGGCCCACTGCATGGTGGCGCAAATCAGGCAGTTCTAGAAATGCTGGAAGGCATCCAAAGTTCTGGCGACACAGTTCAGCAATTCATCACTCGTGTTAAAAACCGCGAAGATGGCGTGAAGTTAATGGGCTTTGGTCACCGGGTATACAAGAGTTATGATCCCCGCGCGGCGATTGTTCGCGAACATGCACATGATATTTTGGCAATGCTTGGCGTCCAGGATCCACTATTTGATATCGCCAGAGAACTCGAGGAAGCAGCGTTAAGTGATGAGTTCTTTATTGAGCGCAAGCTTTACCCAAATGTTGATTTCTACACTGGCTTGATTTACCGAGCTATTGGTTTCCCAACTCGCATGTTTACTGTGCTATTTGCAATCGGTCGCGTGCCAGGCTGGATTGCGCAATGGCAAGAAATGATTACAGATCCAGAAACAAAAATTGGTCGCCCCCGTCAGGTCTACATCGGGGAAGATTCTCGCGATTACACCCAAATTGGTAAGCGCTAGTTATTAGTGAAGATTCGCTGCGCTAACCAATTGCTGCGATAAAAACACCCATAACGGCCAGCCCAAGCGCCATGGCAAATGGGAAAATATATATGCGGGGTAGTGGAATTAGAAAGATTATTGAAGCCAAAACAATTAGCCAAGCTGATTTCTCGGCAGTATTCAGTGCCAGAAGTAAACCACCACCACCAAAAGAAATCGCGCACCCAAGCCTGGATTTATTAATACCTAGGAGTTGGGGCAACCCATAAATACCGCTGGCTCGATCGTTTTCTAGGTCCTTAAAGACATTTGCTAAATGCACTCCCACGCCAAATAGAGCGCCAATTGAAACCATCCAGAGTTCGCTCCGCCGCCCACTAGCGCCAAGAATTATTGCCGGTAAGAGTCCGAAAGAAAATGCATAAGGCAGGAAGGATATCGCAGTGGCCTTTAATTTAAAGTTGTAGGCCACTGCACTAGCCACTGCAAGTAAATGTGCAATCCCGAAGCGTCCTGTCAAGGGACCGAAGTAAGTTAGTGCAAGTAATACGAAACTAGCCACATAGGTAGCGCGGGCAAGAAACTTTAAGGAAATTTCCCCCGATACCAGTGGCTTATTTTGTCGGTTGTGCAACGTGTCATCCGAATGATCTTGATAATCATTAGTCCAGCCAACAATTAGCTGTCCAGTAAATACGGCGGCGGCGATTCCAAAAGCAGTCGTTATGTCACCTAGTCGCCACGATAGGAGAAAAGAAATCGTCGTGACAGTTAAAGTCGGCACAAAGTGAGCTGCGCGCAGTAAACCCACAGTGCTTCTTATCGCGAAGTTATTCTGGATTGGGCTCATAACACAAGAAATTAGCAGTTCCTTTAGGATATAGACAGGCCATTGGGGCCTAATAAGGCAACGAAGATGTGGATGACAAAATGAACGAAAAAGAATTATTACAGCTTTGGAATGAAAAAAGATCACAGATAATCTCTGCACAGATGGCACCATCCCTAGTACTGATCGGGATCTTGGTAATTGCTGGCTTTGGTAAATTTGATAGCGCAACCGATTCCGTGAAGTATTTAGCAATTGCAGTAGCTGCAGCAACAGGAATCTTGGCAGTTATTTCACAATATGCTGCAATCCGAGAAGCATCTGCTTTAGTGGCAGACATCAATAAATTGTCGGGTCCAAGTGCCTTGGCAACAAAAGTTGGAGAATCAGGTAAGTACCTGTCCTTGACTGCAGTCATCATCGTTGCATTAAGTGCCGCAATTTTTGCTCTTGTAGTAATTGCTGTTCTGGGCTAATTATGGTTTTGACAGTCGTGTTAGTAAGTAGCTTTATAGTCTTGGTTGGAATTCTGATTTATCAATTTGAAAAACCAATTAAGAAGGGTAGAGATCTTTCTGGCAGAGGCGGAGATTTCGAAAGCTGAAATTCAGCCAATACATTTGTAAAATTTTTTGACGCGCTGAACCTGACTTTAAGGGCAATTATGTCCGATTAGTTTTTGTGCAGCGCGTCATTTAGTCCGCCCCACGAACTATCTCTGGAAACCGCTTCTAATGCACCGGTAACTGAGTTACGTCGAAACAGCAAGCCACTTGCTCCCGATAATTCTTTTGCTTTAACAATCTCGCCATCAGGCAAAGTTATTTTTGAGCCACCTGTTATGTAGCAGCCAGCCTCTACAACGCAGGCATCGCCGAGTGAAATGCCAACACCTGCATTAGCTCCAACTAAACAGTTTTCGCCAATTGTGATTACTTCCTTGCCGCCGCCAGACAACGTTCCCATGATGCTGGCGCCGCCACCAATGTCTGAACCGTTGCCCACGATCACGCCAGCAGAAATTCGGCCTTCAACCATGCTGGCGCCGAGAGTTCCAGCGTTGAAGTTAACAAAACCCTCATGCATAACTGTTGTACCCACTGCAAGGTGCGCGCCGAGCCGAACTCGATCCGCATCTGCAATGCGAACTCCACTCGGGACGACGTAGTCCAGCATGCGAGGAAATTTGTCCAGACTATAAACCTGTAACTGGATACCTTTTGCGCGCGCGCTGATAGAAACTTCGGTAACTTTGTCAACGGCAACTGGACCTAGTGAAGTCCAAGCAACATTTGTGAGCAACCCAAAGAGGCCATCCAAATTAATTGTGCGAGGCGCAACTAGTCGATGGGAAAGCAAATGCAACCGCAAGTAGGCATCGGCTGCGTCAATTGGCGAAGTATCCAATAACGAGGTGGTGCTGATAGTTTCTACCCGAACTCCCCGCAAACCATCGGTGTCGATACCCCGCTCCAAACCGGCAACGTGGGCAGCTTTTTCACCAAGAACTGGCTGGGGATACCAGACATCCAGCATGGTGTCACCGAAATATGTGGCTAATCCGGTTGCTGTTGCAACTCGACTCTGACTCATGTCATTCCTCGTTTATTTACTTCTACCTAAAGGTCTTAAGTAGTGAAAAAAGCATTACACCACTAGCGTAGAGGTGTGGTCACCGCAGCCCTAAACCCGCACGCCGACATAGTTACGTTAACTGCCGATTTGGTGAATATCGCGAGTGTTTCAGGGGACGAAAATTTAATTGCAGCCAGCATTTTTTCGGCATTAACTGACTGCAGCTGGCTGGAAGTTCACCGCTTCCAAAACTGCGTAGTTGCCAAAACAAATTTCAAGAAGCCTTCTCGAGTGATTGTTGCCGGACACATTGACACTGTCCCCGTTGCCGATAATGCAAAAGCGAAGTTAGTTGCTGCTGGCGAACCGCTGCCCAGTAATGGCTCAATTATGTCGGAAGAGGTCTTATTTGGGCTGGGCTCATGTGACATGAAGGGTGGGGTAGCTGTTGCCTTGCGCGCTGCAGCCAGCATCCAAGATCCACAGTTTGATGTGACTTACATTTTTTATGAATGTGAAGAAATTGAAAGTTCCAGAAATGGGCTAACTCTTATTGCTGCCCAGCATCCAGAATGGTTAACAGCGGACATTGCGGTTTTACTTGAGCCATCAAATGCGAACATCGAAGCTGGTTGCCAAGGGACACTGCGAGCCAGAATTTCAACAGTAGGTACGCGTGCCCACAGTGCACGTTCGTGGCTCGGGGAAAATGCAATTCATAATCTTGGTGGCATTTTGGCCAGACTTAATGAGTACGTTCCTGCCCGGGTACTTGTTGATGGCTTGGAATATCGAGAGGGCCTAAATGCCGTTTCAGTTACCGGTGGTATCGCTGGAAACATAATCCCTGATGCTGCTGTCGTAGAAGTAAATTATCGTTACGCCCCGAGCACAAGCGCTGCGCAAGCTGAGCAACATGTGCGAGAAGTTTTTGATGGCTACTTAGTTGAGTTCACCGATAATGCACCGGGAGCAATGCCAGGTTTAGAGCGTGCTGCGCTCGCTGATCTTGTCGCTCGCGTTGGCGGTCAGGTTGCTCCCAAATTTGGTTGGACAGATGTAGCGAGATTTTCCGCAATGGGTGTGCCTGCAGTAAATCTGGGACCTGGGGATCCTGGGCTGGCGCACTCGCGAAATGAATTTGTGCCCGTGTCCCAGTTACGTAAATGTGAAGAAACTGTATTTAGCTGGTTACGCGGCTAATGGAACATATCGAACTAACAGTTGCCGTTGACGCGCCAGCACAAAAAGTCTGGGACGCCATAACAAACTGGGAAGCTCAAAATAAGTGGATGCTTGGCACCAAAGTGTGGCCAGTTGCCGGAGATGGCACTGGAGTCGGTGGCAGGATCGAGGCGTTTACTGGAATATGGCGGATCGGCTTCCTAGACACGATGGAAATCACAATTTGGGATGCGCCAACTAGATGTGATGTGCTTCACACCGGGCGAGTGGTTCGGGGAACCGGGACATTTAAAGTTGTCCCAGTAACTCAAACATCAAGTAATTTCGTGTGGAGTGAGGACTTAGATCTTCCGCTCGGCATTTTAGGTAAATTCGGATTTGCGCTATTGCGGCCAGGATTCGTCTTCGGAGTCCGCAAATCATTAGAAAAATTTGCTCGATTAGTAGAGCAAGGCGAACTTTAACCAGAATCTGCTTTGGGGCACCCTTAAATAGGGTTATTTCTGAGTATGTATAAGGATTTAACCCACTTTTGTGGATTTCGTTAGTGCCCGATTTTCAGGGATAATAGAGGTATTAGTAATTAATACCCCAATCCTTAACTGGAAGGTGACCCAAATGGCAGCTATGAAGCCACGCACTGGCGACGGCCCAATGGAATGCCCAAAGGAAGGTCGCGGTTACGTGCTTCGGGTGCCACTTGAGGGTGGCGGGCGGCTGGTTGTGGAGCTAAATGCCCAAGAAGTCAAAGACTTGGGCGCGGTGCTAAAAGATACCGTCGCAGCAATGCCTAAAAAATAGGCAGAGCCATTTTTTAGGCACAATAAACGCCGAATAAACAAAAATAGGCAGAGCCATTTTTTAGGCACAATAAACGCCAGCACGAAATCTAATTAGTTAGTTAAACCTTTACAGCAACTAATAATCCGCCACCGACTGGTAAAAGTGAACCAATAAATTCTTCACCAACGGCGAGTGCTTCAACAGCTCCGCGCATTGCCACAGTGTCTGGGTCGCGTTGGGCTGGATCCGCAAGTTTGTCATTCCAAAGGGCTCGATCGACAATCAAAACCCCACCAGTTCGAAGCAAAGTCAGAGCCCGGGAAATGTTTCCAGCCAGATCTACCGGCTTGCCTGCGATTAAGACAATGTCGTAAGCCGACTCAGTTAGGCGATCTAAAACTTCATCCGCACGACCATTTATCAGCCTTACCCGATTTGGCGCGATGCCGGCTTGAGAAATTGCATCCTTGGCAATTAACTGATGCTCAGCTTCTATATCAACGCTAGTTAACACCCCATCTGGATGCATGCCATCGAGTAACCAAAGTGCTGAGACCCCAGCACCGGTTCCAATTTCCACGACATTTTTGGCATCGATTGCTGCTGCTAAAGTCCGCACTATTGCCCCTGCGCCAGGCCCCATTGCGACGCAGCCAATTTCTGCCGCTTTTGCACGTGCGTGAGCGCGAATTCCATCTTCGCCAGCCCAGTTCTCGGCGTAATCGCTCGAGGCTCGGTGGATTGCTAAAATACGTGGGTCGGTTGGTGCCATGACGTAATCGTACGGGTCAATTCAGCCTTTAGTGAAGTAAGACAGCCAAGTCGGTGGAACTCAGATCAATAAGCCAGAATAGAGAAACAAGCATTTCCCGAAATTAGGCAGGAACCAGGTCATGACCCAGACCCCAGATAAACCACAAAATCTCGTGGCACCTGTTGAAGTGCTCAATTCAGAAGCCACTCCTAGCGAGTCCCTAGTTCCAGAGCCAGTCCCAAATCCAGCACCAACTTATGTATTTGCACCAACGACCCCAGAGGGCAAGAATCCTGGTGCGAGCGCATCTCCGGCCGTAAAAAAAGCAATCATTGCCGGCGTTCTGAGTGGCTTACTCGCTGGTGCACTTGGTTTTTCGGCAGCATCCGTAGTTGGCAATGCACCGTCACCTTCGATTTCCTTACCGGCAGCAAATGCTGAGATCTCCGCGCGCGCTGATGATTCAATTGCCGGCATCGCACAGGCCGTGCTACCGGTTGTAGTTTCCATTGATGTTTCCTCGGGTCAACGCGCGGGCACTGGATCTGGTTTTATTATTCGAAGCACCGACCTCGAATCTTTTATTTTGACTAATAATCACGTAGTAACAGGTGCTGGCAACAATGCCGACATCACTGTCACGTTTCAAGACCAATCTCAAGTAAGCGCTGAAATTGTAGGTACGGATGCTTCATATGATTTAGCGGTACTTCGAGTTGAGCGCGGGAATTTGCCAGTTGCTGCCTTAGGTAATTCCGATAATGTCGTAGTCGGCGATGCCACAATTGCAATTGGTTCCCCGTTAGGTCTAACTGGCACAGTTACCAGCGGCATTGTGTCAGCACTTGATCGGCCAGTAACCGCAGGCGATGCAAATGACATTTCGTTCATTAGCGCAATACAAACTGATGCTGCAATTAATCCTGGTAACTCTGGCGGACCACTAGTTAATTCACGTGGCGAAGTTATCGGCATCAACTCTGCAATTGCTACCACGGGAAGTAGCGTTAATGGTCAAAGCGGCAGCATTGGACTAGGTTTTTCGATTCCAATTAATCAAGCTAAACGTGTGGCCACTGACTTGATTGCAACTGGAAAATCAAGCTACCCAATCATTGGTGTTCAACTTGATACTGCATACACCGGGCAAGGCGCAAAAATCGAATCAGTAATTCCGCAGGGTCCAGCTTCAATCACTTCGCTAAAAACTGGGGATGTAATCACCGGAATTGATGGCGTAAGAATTAGCAGCGCAACGGAACTTGTAGTTCGAATTAGAGCTAAGAGCCCGGGGGATTTAGTAAAAATCAAACTGCTAGATGGCACTGAAGTTGAAGTAACTTTGGGTTCAGACCAGAACTAGATTTTGCAAGTAAAGGAGTAGGGTCACACTATGAATATTGGATGGGCTGAGTTTCTAGTCATTGCCATTATTGGATTAGTGGTATTTGGCCCAGAGCGCTTACCTGAAATGAGCGCCCAACTTGCTCGCTTTATCAAATCCATGCGGACTAAGGCGAGCTCGGCAACTGCCGAGTTAACCAGTTCAGTTGATACAAAAATGGTTACTGACTTAGCTAAAGACTTGCGCGGCATCACGCCGAGGGGCATGGCTACTAATGCAATGTCAGGAAGTTTTAGCAAACCGCAATCAGGAACAATGAGAGATCAGAGACCAAGTGGCGCGCGCATAAATCCAGTTTTTGATCCGGACGCTACTTAGCGATTTCTCCTGCATCAAAAGGTGCACTAGCGCAATGATTACTTATTGCGATCTGGTGTAATCCCTAAGTTCATGCCGACTAAGCCGCGTGGGCGAGTACCAAGTTTGCGGGCCATCTCAATGAGTGCCTTTGACGCTGGTGCATCTGGATGCGAAAGAACATATGGCATTCCCGCATCGCCGCCTTCGCGAAGGCCTGGATCAAAAGGAATCCGGCCAAGTAGTGGTACTTCCTGGCCAACATTTGCAGTTAAAACTTCAGCCACCATTTTTCCGCCACCGGTACCAAACATGTCAATTGGTTCGCCACAGTGTGGACAGGCAAACGCAGACATGTTTTCAATAACACCACTGACACGTTGGTTGACTTGCGGTGCCAACATTCCAGCTCGGATTGCGACATCGGCAGCAGCTGGTTGCGGGGTAGTGACAATAATTAATTCACTTTGCGGCAGTAAGTGTGCCGAGCTAATAGCAATGTCTCCAGTACCAGGTGGTAAGTCCAATAACAAAATATCCAGGTCGCCCCACCAAACTTCGCTTAAGAAAGATTCCAAGTATCTGTGCAACATAGGTCCGCGCATAGCTACCGGTTCATGGCGACCTTTTGGCTTTAGTGGCAGCATCGACATAACGCGCACACCGTGACCCTGTGGTGGCATGATCATGTTTTCAACTTTTAGCGGCGCCTCAGTTATGCCCATCATGTCTGGAATTGAGTGACCATAAATATCGGCGTCAACTATGCCAACGACTAAACCATCGAGTGCCATAGCAGTAGCGAGATTGGTTGTAACCGAAGACTTGCCAACTCCACCTTTACCAGAAGCAATTGCATAAATTCGAGTTAGCGAACCTGGCTGATTAAAGCGAATCTCTTTTGTTGGTCCTTGAAGTTTCTCGCGCAGCGCAGTTCGCTGCTCTGGACTCATTACATCAAGTTCCACTTCAACTGTTGTCACATCGCGCACTTTTAAAACAGCATCCTTAACGCTGTTAACAATTGTGTCTTGCATTGGACATGCCGAAATCGTTAAATAAACGCCGACCGTTACGGTGCCACCAGCAATGGCAACATCTTTTACCATTCCAATTTCAGTGATTGGGCGACGGATTTCCGGATCAATTACGGTAGCTAGCGCAGCTTGCACGGCTTCTTGGTTTACGCTCATGAAGTTTCTGAATCACCCTTAGTTTGGCTTTGTTGCATTCCCTTAAATTCTTCCAGTAAGTCGCGGATCTCGCCACGTAAGTAATCGCGCGTAACAACTTCGCCAAGAGCTAATCGCAGCGAGGCAATTTCACGAGTTAAGAAATCGGTATCAGCGACAAGACGTTCAGTTTGTTCCCGATCTTCTTGAAACCGAACTCGGTCACGATCTGCTTGTCGATTTTGCGCCAGCAAAATAAGTGGCGCAGCGTAAGAAGCTTGAAGCGAAAGTGCCAAAGTCAAAAACAGAAACGGGTATGCGTCAATGCGGAAATCACCTGGTGCAAAAATGTTCCAAAGCAACCAGGCAAAAACTACAAAAGTCATGTAACCCAAGAATCGCCATGATCCTAAAAAGCGGGCAACCCGCTCACTTACTCGACCAGCAGTATCGGAATCAACGCTGGGACGAAGTGAGCGACCTCGTACTAGTGGCTGATCCAAGCGTGGTCCACGTCGTTCGAATCTTTCGTTGCGTGCCATGATCAGCCCTCCTCATCTATCTCGTTTTCTCGCCAATTTTCTGGCAACATATGGTCGATGACGTCATCGATTGTGACGGCGCCTAACAATTGATCATTCTCGTCTACAACAGGCAATGCCACCAAGTTGTACGTCGCGAAATATCGCGCTACTTGACCAAGAGGTGCCCCTGGCCCAATGGGGGTAAGGGAAGTATCCAAAACCCCAGAAACCAGGCTGGCAGGTGATTCGCGAAGTAGCCGCTGGACATGCGCGACCCCGACATATTTTCCGGTTGGTGTTTCTAGCGGTGCCCGGGTGACGTAAACCTGTGAAGCCAAGGCAGGGGAGAGTTGCGGCTGACGAACTCGCGCTAATGCCTCGGCAATTGTGGCATCGGAGGAAACCACAATAGGTTCAGTGGTCATCATGCCACCGGCGCTGAAATCGTCGTAGGTGAGCAAGCGACGTAAGTCATCTGCCTCATCTTGTTCCATCGCGCCTAGATATTCTTCAGCTTGCTCTGGCGGCAATTCAGACAGCAAATCTGCAGCGTCATCTGGGTCCATTTCTTCCAAAACATCGCGCGCCCGTTCTAAACCAAGTCCAGACATGATTTCAACCCGATCATCTTCGGGAAGTTCTTCAAATACATCCGCAAGTTTTTCCACATCGAGACCACTAATAAGTTCAAGGCGACGTTTTTGTGGCAGCTCTTGAAGTAAGTTAGCAAGATCTGCTGGACGCATCGTCTCAATGGAAGCAAGTAAGGCATCAACAGGTTGTTGCGCAGACTGGGTGAATAAACCGGAAACATCATCCCAAGGAACTGTCAATGTCGCGCCGCGTCTTCCAAACCCAGCGCCAGCTTTGCGAATAAATAATCGACTTATGTTCCATTCTAAATTGCGTTCCTGCGTCATTCCAATATCATGGATAGTAACTTGCTCGCCAGTTTCAATTAGTTTTACACGATGGTCCAACAATTGTGCTACAACTAAAATCTCTTCAGCGCGACCCTCAAAACGACGCAAGTTCACCACACCACTTGTGACAACGGAGCCAGGCTCGATTGAAGTAATGCGTGTCATGGGCACAAAAATTCGGCGACGCGGAGCCACTTCAACAACAAACCCGGTGACCACCGGTGCTCGATCGGAAGAACGAGGTGTTACAACGACATCGCGAATTTTGCCTACTTGATCTCCCGCGGAGTCAAATACGCCAGTCCCTGCCAAGCGGGCAAGGTATACGCGGGTTTGGGTTGTGCTCACCTCTCGAGGTTACCCGTTGCAGCCGCGATCTAAAGAATCCTAATTATGGCAAACACCTTGAAAGACTTGTGATTTCACGGGATATTCATTTAAGGTCAAGGGCCAATACATTTTTAACCCAGCCGGCCAGTAGCAATTAACAGCAAAGGAAATGCCATGAACCAGACCATGAGATTTGAAGGCAAGACTGCGATCGTAACCGGCGGGGCTGGTGGTATTGGAACTGCGATTTGTCAACGTCTCGCTGGCGAAGGTGCTTTTGTCGTGGTCACTGACACTAGTTCCGAGAGTGCCGAAAAAGTTGCTGCGGATATTTCTGCCAGCGGCGGCGCAGCTGTTGCGATGCCTGCTGATATCTCGAATGAGAACGAGTGCACAGCGTTAATTGAAAAAGTTTTTTCCACGTGCGGACAAATTGATGTGCTGGTTAACAATGCTGGAATTATGCGCCGCGGAAATATTTTAGACATTTCGGTGCAAGACTGGAACGATTTATTTGCCGTAAACATAAATTCAATGTTTCACTTATGCCGAGCTGCACTACCGCACATGATTGCTGGCGGTGGTGGCGCGATTGTTAACACTGCATCGCAATGGGGACTGTATCCAGCACCAAATTGCATTGGGTACAACGTGTCAAAGGCAGCCGTGGCAGCCTTCTCGCAAAATCTTGCACGTGACTACGCGCCACATAATGTGCGCGTTAATGCTGTTTGCCCCGGGGAAATCCACACCCCAATGCTAGAAGCTGGCGCGAAAAGAGCTGGTCGCACGATTGCAGATCTTGACGCTTTGGTGCCATTTGGTCGAGTAGGTCGCCCAGATGAAGTTGCCGCATTAGTTGCATTCTTAGCTTCTGAGGAAGCGGCATTTATGTGTGGTTCGCTCGTTGAAATAACTGGCGCGCAACCTGTTGCCTAACTCCTAAAGTAACCTTTTGTTATGCGCGGACAACCTGGCACATTTCTGGCTGCACTTGCGCGACGCCTTACTAAAATTGAGATAACTGGGCTGGAAAATCTCGCAGTTTTAGATCAGCCAGGCCCAGCAATGATTATTGTTAACCACACCACGATTGTGGATGTTGTTGTTGTGGTTGGAACTTTGCATAAATACGGTTTCACAGTTGATGGCCCATGTGAAAAACTCGAAATAAGTCCATGTACCCATCGCCGCCATCTGCGCCCAGTTGGGACATCTGATATGTGGAATTTTCTGTTAGCAAAACAAATCGTGACTGGCAGTGGAATTATTCCAACTGATCAATTTAATGGCAGCAGTGCATATCGAATGGCGTTAACTGCGCTAAAAAATCAAGAATGTGTCTTGATTTACCCCGAAGGTGACGTCCAAATTAATGCGCAAGCCTCACCTCGCCCCTGGCGGCGCGGCACAACTGCGTTGGCAAAATCAGTGGCTATGCCGATAGTGCCGATTGCTCATCACGACAGCAGAACCCTTGGCACTGGCAGCGTGACGCGCAGTATCGTTCAGGCTTTAACGCGAGTTGTAAAACGCCCTACGATTCACTTGATGATTGGCAAACCGATCCTTGCAAGTGAAATCGCCAACTTCAACGAACAAGAAGCTAATGCGTACTTAGAAGAAAAGTTGCGCAACCTTTGGGAAAAAGTTAGCGCAGTAACTTAAGAATCTTTTTGACTACTTCGGGTTCGATTACGCTGGCGTGGCGTGCGCTCCTTTGGAGCTGACTTTTCGCCAGAGCCCTGGGCTTTTGAACTACTGGAGCTAGAACTAGCTGAAGTTTTTCTTGGGGCACTTGAAGATCTATTATTTCCTTGCGAATTTCCTGAACCGCTTCGCCCGGAACTTGTCCGGCTGGAACCAGAGCGGTTTGCTGGCGGCTTACTGGAATTTCCGCGACGTCCAGCATTTGCACCAGTCTCGCCCAAGTCCTCTAGTTTTTCGCCAGCCAAGCCTTCACGGGTGCGAGCTGAACCGGGCAACACTCCAGTAGTTCCCGCTGGAATTCCCAGACCAACGTAAACGTGCTCACTAGAGGAATAAGTTTCAATTGGTTCATTGAAAGCCAAGCCAAGCATGCGATTAATCATTTGCCAACGATTGATGTCTTGCCAATCAACAAGTGTGATGGCAACACCAGATGCACCAGCGCGACCTGTGCGACCAACTCGGTGCAAGTAAGTTTTTTCATCATCTGGGCACTCATAATTAATAACGTGAGTTACATCTGCAACGTCAATGCCGCGAGCAGCAACATCAGTTGCCACCAAAACATCGACTTTGCCACTACGAAATGCGCGCAGAGCTTGCTCACGAGCGCCTTGACCTAAATCTCCATGCACGGCAGCAGAGGCGAACCCGCGGTTTGCTAAATCTTCTGCGAGGTTGCCCGCAACTCTCTTTGTCCGGCAAAAAATCATGGTAAGTCCGCGGCCTTCAGCTTGAAGCACGCGCGCAACAAGTTCTGGCTTATCCATTTGGTGACAGCGCCAAACGTGTTGCTCGATGGCATCAACTATCGATGAATCACTGGTTGGATCAGAGGCCCGAATGTGAGTCGGCTGTGTCATGTAGCGACGAGCTAGGGCAACAATCTGTCCAGGCATAGTTGCCGAGAACAACATGGTCTGGCGACTAGCTGGAGTCTTGCTGACTAAAGTTTCAACATCGGGCAAGAAACCCATGTCGAGCATTTCATCTGCTTCATCTAAAACCAAAACTTTTATGGCGCTTAAATCCAAGTGGCCTTGCTTGATCATGTCAATCAAGCGACCGGGAGTTCCAGCAATTACTTCCACACCATTTTTTAGCGCTTCAACTTGTGGCTCGTAGGCCTTGCCGCCATAGAGACTCAAAACCCGAGCACCCATATTTTTTCCAGCAGTTTCTAGGTCTGCGGCAACTTGGATTGCTAATTCGCGAGTTGGCACAATAACTAGGCCTTGCGGCTTACCGGCGTGCTTGAAACTAGCCCATTGCGGATTAGTTGGGCTGATTACTTGCGTAAGTAGCGGAATACCAAACCCTAAAGTCTTGCCAGTTCCAGTCTTGGCCTGGCCGATTAGATCTTGGCCAGCCATAGCTAATGGCAAAGTTAATTCTTGGATTGGGAAAGCATCGATGATGCCCTTGCTGGCTAACGCCGAGCAAATGTCTTGGGGAACGCCGAGATCGGCAAAACTAGCGATGAGAAAACTCCTGGTAAATATAAGGTCAAAAACACACATTTTCGTGGCTTGTTTCAATCGTACCCTGATATCGCCTACCCTTAAGCGTTGTGACTAGTCCTGCGGAAATTGACCTACTCGGTGTGCTTGCATATGGCGAGTTAGTGGCTTTTGAGCGCACTGCTGCCGACGCCAGGTTGGCACCAAATTTGGCAGATAAGGCAGCCTTAGGAGCAATGGCGGCAGCCGAATTTGCCCATTATGAAAAAGTCTCTGCACATCTTGCCAAATTGGGCCAGGATCCATTCGAAGCAATGCAGCCTTTCGTGGATCCACTAAACCAATTTCACAACACATTAACCCCACGTGATTGGCTAGAAGGATTACTCAAGGCTTATGTTGGCGATGGCATAACAAATGATTTTTACCGAGAAATTTCTGCCCACATAGCGACTGAAACTGCAAATTTAGTTTCGGAAGTTCTCGCTGATGTTGGACAAGCAAATTTCTCAATTGATCGAATTAAAGAAGCAATTGCGCGGGATCCAAAAGTATCGGGCCGACTAGCTCTCTGGGGTCGCAGGCTTATGGGCGAGATGATCAGTCAAGCAACACTTGTTGCCGCCACTCGACCAGCCCTCCAAGAATTATTCTTGAGCCCATCAGGTAGTGACGCAGCAACGAGTGCAACTGAGTTAGTGGTCATGGTCAATCGATTGACAGTTGGCCACGCTAAGCGGATGGATGTTTTAGGTTTAGCGAGCTAAACCTAAAACATCCCAATAAACAATTTTGTTTTAGAGCGAGCTAAACCTAAAACATCCCAATAAATTATCTTGTTCTAGGTTTAGTGAGCTAAACCACCCAACTAGGGCTACCCCTAGTCTTTTAACAAATTTTTGATTTTCCCTAGGTGCTTACTGGCAACACTGACTCACTGAATACATGAAAAAGTTTCCCCAACTTAGCCTTATTCTTGCCGTCGTGCTGAGTCTCATAATCTCGCCAAGTGCGCAGGCAGCAATTAAAGTTGCAAAACCGGCAAAGCCATCTGTCTCGAAAGTTTCCTCTTCAAGCGTTAACAACGGAAAAGTAAACGTCACCGTCACAATTAAGTTGCCAGCTAATTCAAGCGGCACGAAAATAACGGGCAGCAAAGTTACTGCAGGTGGCAAATCTTGCCTTATCAAAAAAACAAAAACTCGCTGCACAATAAAAGGCTTGAAAAAAGGGGCAATCC
>JASJMK010000074.1:0-3906 GCA_037619625.1 Actinomycetes bacterium | reverse complement strand
CATTGCTTGCACCGATGAGTGCAGTTGCTGGTCGTATGTCAGTTCAAGCTGGTGCACATTGTTTAGAAAAAAATCACAATGGTAGAGGTCTTTTATTGGGTGGTGCTCCTGGAGTTGAAGGAGGAACTGTTGTTATATTAGGGGGTGGTGTAGTAGGAGAAAATGCTGCAGTCATTGCAACTGGTATGAGAGCTAAAGTTCATATCGTAGATAAATCTGAAGCAAGACTAAAACAACTTGTTGAAATGTTTGGTGATAAAATTATTCCAGAACAAAGTGATAAGATTGATTTAAATAAATTAGTTGCAGAAGCCGATCTTTTAATTGGAGGTGTTTTAATTCCAGGCGCTGAAGCTCCAAAATTAGTTACTAAACCAATGTTAAAATTAATGAAGTAGCTGTTTGTTTGGGCACAAAACTTTGGAAGACCGGTAGTGCCAGAAGTGTGCATGTAGGAAATCACTTCAAGTGGCTTCGAATCCAAGCCAGGTAAGCCAAGCACATCACTAATCTTCGCTTGGCGATTAGTTTCAATTTCTTTTCCGCGCCAGATAACTGCTGGCTCAAATCCGGCCAACATTTCTTGCAGTAATTCTTCTGGATAAGTTGGGTTGATTAAAGCCACGGGAGTTCTGGCCAACAAGCAAGCCAACCAAGAAATTACATAGCCAGTGGATGAGTCGTCAATCATGGCAATCTTGTCACCAGGCTTTATGCCACGAGCATGTAATTCTCGAGCAACCGTTGCTGCTCTACCCAGTGCTTCCGAAACCGTCATTGGGTCAGTTGTAATTCCCAAAGTTAATGCAGGTCGTTGATCACTTTCTTCGACAAATCGCTTAACAAGCGATGTCATGCCAAGCCCTCATGGTCGGGGCTCTTTAGGATGCTGCGCGCTATATAATTACGCATAATTTCTTGCGACCCACCAGCGACTTTAAGTACCCGCAAATCATTTGAAATTTCTAGTAGCGGCGATTCATGATATAGCCCCTCACCGCCTGTCATGGAAAATGCAGTGTCCATAGCTAGTTCAGCTGCGGTGATAGCGAGTCGCTTGGCCACAGTTGTCGCTAGCGATATCTCTTCCCCTAGTTCATGCGCAAGCGCTGCTTGGTCCCGAGCCAGGCAGGCTGAATGAAGTGCGGTCCAAGCATCAGCCATCATCCATTGAATGCCTTGGAAATCTGTAACATGCGTAGTTCCTACGATCCGAGTGTTGCCATAATTAATCGCTATCTCAAGTGCGCGTCGACCAAGGCCAATTAACTCTGAAGCATTACCCAATCTGCTGATGTTGAACGTGCTCAAAAAAGTTTCGAGTCCGCCGCCAATAGGACCAATGCGCGATGCATCGGATACGCGCACGTTGTCAAAAATCACATCAGCAGTGCGAATGAGTCGAAGTCCGATCGCATCGGTGACTCTGGTCGAGACACCATTAAGAGTGGTGTCTACTAGAAAACTGGTTATTCCTTCTGGTGTTAACCCATAGAAAATTGTTACGTCGCTGTCCGCTCCCAAGTTCACATGTGTTTTGTGGCCATTGAGAATCCAATCATCACCATCACGAGTTGCCGTGGCCTTCATGTTTTTAAAGGACGATCCCATTGTTGGTTCGCTAATTGATTCGGAGAAAACTTTTTGCCCAGTTGCGATTGGTCCCAGCCACTGCGCCTTTTGTTCCTCGGTGCCCCAATCCAAAAGCCACTTCTGGCCTTGGACTGCAATCTGGCCGGAAACTAAACCGTGACGACCCACTTCTTCGCTGATGACAACGTATTCGGGTACTCCCCAGCCCGAACCACCAAACTCAACTGGCACAAGTGGACCTAAGTAACCGAGTCCGCCTAGTTCACGATAAATATCTCCAGGAAATTCCAACGCTCGGGAAGCCTCAACCAAGGCATCGCGATGACGATCGCCCAATTCACGCAGGGTCTTGGCTGTGACTTCAATCCAGGCTGCGCGAGCAGGATTTACTTTCAACAACGGGTACATATAATTTAGTCTCCTGTTTGGCTTCGCGTGAAAGTCCACATTTGGCGCTCACGTTCTATTTGTAATGCATCAAGCCAAGCAACACTGGGGTTTGCGGTTTCTCGCAACGTTTGAATCAGCTCACGAGCAAGATCTGGATCATCGGCTAAATGCTGGGCCATCCCGACAACTGTTGGTTTCAACTGGTCGTTTTCAACTGCGGCCCAAACTAAGCCAATTTCTTGGGCGCGAACACCATCAATTTTTTGCGCAAAAACGCCAAGGGCGCTTGCCACTGATTCACTGGTGGCGCGAGCGATTAGATTCATGTGTCCGCCGCCTGGATGAATACCTAACCGAGCAAATCCAGATGCGATAACCGCGTTGCGATCAGCGATCCGAATGTCGCACACCATTGCCAGATTCACGCCAGCGCCAACGGCGGCTCCATTAATCATGGCAACAGTTGGAACTTTCAAGTCATGCACCCGAGTGAAAGCTTCATAAATTCGCCCTAATCCAGCGCGTACTACTTCTTCCGATTGGCCGCGAAGCCCAGCAAGAATACTTGTGTGGGCACCTGAACAAAAGGCATTTCCTTCACCCGAAATAACTGCAACTCCAATTGTTGGGTCTGTGTCAATTTGGTCACAAATTGCAAGCATCTGGACCACTGATTCTTCGTCTAACGAGTTTTTGGTTTCGATCCCGCGCAATGTAATCCAGGCAAAGCCGTTGTCAACTTCTAGTTCAATTTTTGATGCACTCATTAAAGCACCATAGTTTCGCCGCGTAGGTTGCCATCACGAAGACGATTAATCCGCAATGGTTCGATATCGATGCTGTGGGATTTCCCGTCACACACTTCTTCCGCAATCAACTTCCCAATGTATGGTGCCTGCATCACACCGTGACCCGAGAAGCCACAAGCGTTAATCCAAGTAGGTTCTTCTGGCAGAGCTCCCAAGATCGGAAAATGATCTGGCGTAATTTCATAAGTCCCTGCCCAAGCACCAGCGGGATCAAGTGGCGTATCAAGTAACCAAGGAAAGCGCTCGCTGCCCGTTTCCATTACGGTTTCCATCCAATCCCAGTCAACCGAAGTGTTATAGCCTGCGGGTTCGTCGGCGCGCGCTAACCCAAACAATAACCGCTCACCTTCACTGCGCAAAAAGAAACCTGTTTGCAAATCAATGGTCATGGGATGTGTTGGCGTGCTATTTGGGGCTGTTGAATAAATATTGCGACGCACGTGTTGCACCGGAATATCAAAACCTGCTAGTTCCCCGACTTGATTCGACCAACCACCTGCGCAGTTCACTATGTAGTCACATTCAAAGATGGAATCACCCGTGCGAACGATCCATCCGTTTTCCGATTTGGTGATTTCTTGAACTTCTGTCTTCATGTGAAAATTTGCACCGAGCGACTTTGCCATTGCGATGTAGGCATTTGTCGCAAGGTAGGGATCAACTACTCCGTCAGCTGAACCCCAAGTGACGCCGCCTAAACCATCTGGCACAAACGGAGTTTTAAGCTGAGCCGCTTCATAACTAATTGATTCGACTGGCACACCGTGCTCTTGTTGAATCGCCACGTGCCGAAGTTGAGCTTCCCAACCGGCTTCTGGAACCAGATACATGTAACCCGTCGGTCGATAACCAACATCAACATTGTGAAGTTTCTCAAAGTCGCGATAAGTCTGAATGCTTTGCCAGGAAATCGTGATATTAAGTTCATCACTCCACTGCCCTCGAACTGAAGCAAATGAACGACCGGTACTACCTTCGGCTGGAGCATCGTACTTCTCGAGCACAGTTACTTGTTGCCCACGGGCTGCTAAGTGATACGCACAACTTGCACCGATGATGCCAGCGCCAATAACAATCACTCGATCATCACTTGCCATGCGACCTCCTCGGGCTT
>JASJMK010000073.1:0-5892 GCA_037619625.1 Actinomycetes bacterium | reverse complement strand
GCGGATCCAACTCGCGCCAGCATCCTTATGACGATAATTAATAACGATGACACTTTGGCTGACACTTTAATTGGCATCGCCACTGCCGACACTGTTGGAGTCGAGGGAGAAGTTCGAATTTCTTTGCCGGCCAAACAAGTTGTGGACATCGGCTTTAACTCAGAAATTCGAATTGTCTTAACGAGCGCAACTGGATTAGTGCCAGGTCAATTTGTAAACGTGTCTCTTGTTTTGGACAGCGGTCAATCTGTTCCGCTCTCGATGGTAATCAATGAGAAAACTGGAATTTATGCCGACATTGAGATTCCAGCTAGCGCAGCGTAACCAGCGCCTGCACCAACCCCAAGTGCTTCCTAAAAAGCTTTAAGAAAACTACTTACGAAACTAACTAAGGAGTAGGCTCCGGGCTAGCCATATCGGTTTCTTCCTCTAACGACTCTTCAGATGGCATTTCAGTTGTTTCATCAGTAGGCACTTCTTCCAGAACTTCTTCTGGGCCCCTACTCGGTGGAATTGTTGGCTCTGGTAGACCCTGCGAAACGCCGGTTAAGCCTGCCAACCGAATTTGCTCTGGCATCTCAGTGAAGCCGTAAGAAGTCATCACGCCTTGGGAATCGAGACGAAGCGCGTACCTAGCAAAAGCCCGTCCAGCCATCTCATTAGCACCCGCACACACTGTGATCGTGAATTGATTTAGGGCTTGCCAAGGTAACGAAGCGAAATCATTTCCAGCAGCAGGAACTGGCGGTAGCGCGGCATCGATTTTGGCGGTGACAACTGAGCCTGAAGTTGTCGCGACCATTTGGGTTCCTGCCGAAATCACGGTTTCTACGTTCAAGTACAGTGCCTCAAGATCAGGTGAGATTTGAATGCTGACTGTCTCTAACGAATTGTTCGTAACAAAAGATGCTGGGACAACACTGATTGTTCCTTCAGTGGCTAGCTCTTCGACTACCGCTTCTGCATTAAATACAGCATCCGAAACTAGGCCGCTTGGCGAACCTGGCCAGCCCGCAGGATCTAAGCGATTCATCCAGTCATTAAGTGAAGTTATGTCTTGTGGTCTCGTTGGAGCCCGAAGCACCATAGGAATGTCTGTTAGCTCGATTTCTGGATTAAGTTCTTGTAGCTCTGGATCGGCCCAAGAGGCCATTCCACCAGAAAGAGCTCGGTGCAATAAAGCTGGCGAGAAAACTACGCCATCCAGGCCAGCAACGCTCACTACGATAGCAACGGCGTCGATGCCCGCAGGTGAACTAGCGGCTACATTGCAGGATGGGGTTTCTCCTGCTGCCGTAATAAAGACGTCCGCTGCGGTTTGCGCAACATCCACCGCAGTTTCGGTGTCTTCAAGGGGCGTCTCTGTTTCTTCAACTGGAGTTTCAGTGTCGTCCACGACGGTTTCAGTGTCGTCCACGACGTTTTCAGTGTCGTCAACTGGTATTTCAGATTCGTCAACCGCGCCGATAATCGTGGCAGACAAATCCGAACAATTTTCTGATAATCCATCGACCCAAGCTTGCGTAACTTCAGCGAGTTCAGGAATGGTCGAAATTGCAATTTCACCAGCAACACACGTTACATATCTTTCGGCAAGTTCGGCTTTAAATTCCGGTGGCATCGGTGGCGTACAGGCAGAAATTGAGAGCGAAAGTGCCAAAAAGGCAATTGAATTTTTCACTATTTTCACTTAACGCCTCGCTACTCTCTGTCTGAACCCTAAAGCAAAGTGTGTGCGATTGCATTTGCAATCGCACACACTCAACGTATTGATTAGCTAATTAGCTGCTTGCGCGCTTCAAAGCGGTCTTGTAGTTTGCACCAGTGAAACCAGCAAAACCTTTAACTGGCTTCTTGCTGCAAGTGTCTACTGCGTACTTGGCAAAAGCCTTAACGGCTGGTGCCTTGGCTCCTGTGACTGGGATCATCAAGTAAGTCACGATTGACAACTGGTATGCGCCAGCGACCTTCTTCTTGAAATTGATGGTCATGCTGCCATCAGCAGCGATCTTCTGCGCTGAAAGCATCTTTGATGCAGAAGCAACGGATGGCTTTACAAATTCGCCCTTTGCATTCTTAAGGGTTACCTTGCCAAGCTTTACGCTCACGTCAGAAAGATCTGCGTAACCGATTCCACCGGAAGTAGCCTTAACTTTTGCAACTAGATCTGCAGAGGTGGACGCACCTGAACCAGTCTTAACGCCAACCCATGCCTGATTTGCTTGTGGCCATGGGCCAACAGCATTTTGATATAGGTAATCCTGTAAGTTTTGTGTTGTTCCAGAGTTTGATGAACGGTAGATAACAACGAAGTTCTTGTTTGGAAGTTTTGCTGTTGGATTCAGTTTCGCAATGGCTGGATCATTCCACTTTGTGATGGTTCCAGTAAAAATTCCGCTAAGTGCTTTTGCATCCAGGCGTAGGTTGTTTACACCTGCAACGTTGAAAACGATCGCAACTGGTCCACCAATTACTGGAACAACTTTGTAGTTACCAGGAGTACCTTCAGTTGCACCATATAGTGAATCCGAGCCGGCGAAATCGTCAGTCTGGGCGTAGAAAGAAGCACGACCTCGGCCTGAACTTGTTGCGGTGTAGGAAACTTTGTTTCCGGTCTTCGCGGTGTAACGGCTTGCACAGTCAATTAGAAAGTTACCGGCGAATGAAGATCCGGAACCTTTGATATCAACTTCAGCTGCTTGAGCTGGCGTGGCAGCGAATAATGAAGCAGTTACAGCTGCGGCTGCAACGGCGCTGATTAGAGTGCGGCGCATTTTTTCTCCTTTTGGAAATGTGCCGGTTTCTCCGGCTTCGCTTATTGCAACAGGCTGTGGTTAATTGAAATCCACTCGTAGGAGTCTTTTAGGTAATTTCTCGGTGAACAATTGGTGTTGATTTATCCAAAACGCCCATTTACGTAATCTTCAGTTCTTGGGTCATTTGGTGCTGAGAACAAGCTATTTGTTGCGCCGAACTCCACTACATGGCCAGGTTCACCTTCTTCAGCCAGGAAGAAAGCCGTCTGATCCGAAACCCGCTGTGCTTGCTGCATATTGTGAGTCACAATAACAACCGTCATATCAGCCGAAAGCTCACGAATTGTCTCTTCGATTCTACGAGTCGAGCCTGGGTCTAGTGCAGAGCAAGGTTCATCCATTAGTAAAACTTCTGGCGACATGGCAAGTGAGCGAGCAATGCAAAGTCGTTGTTGCTGACCTCCCGACAAGGATCCAGCTGGCGCATCAAGTCGATCCTTTACTTCATTCCAAATGCTGGCACGGTTTAAACAACTTTCGACCAAGGAATCTTCGTCCTTTATCCGACGGTTGTTTAAGCGAAGGCCCGCCAAGACATTACCTTTGATCGTCATAGTGGGAAATGGGTTTGGTTTTTGAAAAACCATGCCAACGCGCAGGCGAATGCTGACTGGATCCACACCGGGCGCATAAATGTCTTCGTTATCTAGGTAAACCGTGCCCGCCAGGCCAGCACCAGGTATCAGTTCATGCATACGGTTTAGAGTTCGAATAAATGTCGACTTTCCACAGCCCGAAGGACCGATTAAAGCCGTAACTGAATTTGTTGGGAACTGCAGCGATACATCAGAGAGAACGTGGCGATCCTTAAACCAAACATGGATATTGCGCGCTTCCAGGTGACTCTCTACATCTAAAGTGGCAATGTTTGAATTCTGTATCTTTGTATCCATTGAGCCTTCTCCTAGTATCGTCATTTTTGAGTTCCTCTTTATTTAACTTTCTGTGATGTCAAGGCACGCGTCGCACCAAAAATCAAACCAACAACTGCTAGCAGTAAGAATGCAGCAGCCCATGCTCGCGCTCGGCCAGTATCAAATCCGGCAGTCAAGTTTGAAAAAATAAACGTTGGAAGCGTTGCTAAGTCTCCAGAAAACGGATTAAAACTAGTTTCAGACATTAGTCGAGTGGTTAAAATCAGCGGGGCAGTCTCGCCCACGACTCTGGCTACACCCAATAGAACGGCAGTGATCAATCCTGCTTTTGCAGTCGGCATGATTACTTGAAAGAAGGCCCGACGTTGTGGCGCGCCCAGAGCCAGCGCTGCGGATCTCAGATCCCCAGGAACTAACTTCAAAACTTCCTCTGCCATGCGAACAACTGTTGGAAGCATAAGTAAAGCCAGAGCAAGCGACCCTAGCCACCCTGATAAATTCGCAGTCCCAGTTGCAATGAATACCGCATAAACGAAAAGGCCGGCAACGATCGAAGGCAAGCCGCTCATTGACTGCGCTAAGAAACGGACCGGACCTTTCAGCCGTCCTCTGGTCTCAGTTAAATAGACAGCAACCGAAAGTCCAAGAGGAACTGCTATCAAAGTTGCCAGGCCCACAACAAGCAGGGATCCAACTAGAGCATGTCCGGCGCCACCATATTCTAACGAAGTAGTTGGTGTGATGTAGACGTTGTTCTGGTAAATGAAATGGGGACTTACTGCTTTTAGTCCCCAGCTAGCTATCGAAAACAAGATTGATCCAAGCATAATAACTACGAAGAATGTCGCAAAGTAAACGAAGACGCTCAGTAGTGAATCAGCGACTCCTCTGCGTCCTCTTGTAACGATTGCCGCAATTGCCGCAGCTAAAAGTTGAAGGGGTAAAAACACAGTTAGTAAGGCTCCTGCGCCGGAGAGCTCGGAGGTATTTAAAACTCCCAAGAACAGAAGTATCGGAATTATCGAGGCTAAGAAAATAATTGAAGTGAAGTTTGGTGATCGTTTCTTCCAAGGTGTTGCATCCGTTGGTCTGTCCAAAAATTGAAGTTTGCTTTCACTCATGACGCCATTCGCCTTTCTGCGCGTTGAACGATGGAAGTCGCGATCATATTTACGACAAGTGTCAGAACAAACAAGACCACTCCTGCTGCCATCAATGCGTTTAGTTCCGCAGGCGTTGCCTCACCGAATTTCGCAATAATCAATGATGCTACGTTGCCGCCTTTAGGTTCTAAAATTTGAAATAAATTAACTTCGAAAACCAAATTTAAAACAAAGAAAATTGCTACGGTCTCACCCAGTGCGCGCCCTAATCCCAGAAGTATTCCGCCAAGAATTCCACTCTTTGCGTTGGGAACAATAATTCTGCGCATCGTCGAAAAACTTGTACTTCCTAATGCGGTCGCTGCTGAAATAAGATCCTTATCAACTCTTCCCATAACCTCACGACTAACCGAGGTAATGATTGGAATGATCATCACGGCAATTGTCCAAGCAGCGATAAATGGTGCGCCTTCGGCATTGGTAAATTCATTTCGAAAGATCGGAATGAACGAAAGCGTGTTTGAAAGTGACAACGACCAAGTTGCAGCAACCGGTGAGAGGACAAAAATGCCCCAAATTCCAACCACAACCGAAGGTAGGGCAGCTAATAAGTCCACTAGGGATGTGGCAATTCGCGCGAGTCTAGGTGGCGCCACAAATTCAATGAAAAACGCAACGGCGATCGAGGCCGGCACCGCAATAATTAAACCTAAAATTGATACCACAATGGTTCCGACTATCATCGGCCCAATTTGAAAAGTGCCAATTTCTGTTGTGTTATCCCAGGTAGACCCTGTTACAAACGAAACCCCTTGCTCCGTAAAAGTTGACCAAGATTTAACGCTCAAAAAAATGAGGACCATGAGCACCAGAAGCATCGTGAAAATAGCAGCTGCAGTTGAAACTGCAAAAAATGCCCGATCGCCTTTAGCAATTTGTCGGGTATTCATGGGGGTCCGCTGGATATCTAAACTCACCCTTGAACACTAGAAAGTAAAGGGATATAGCAAGTTCAAACTAGGTTAACAATTAGTGAACGGCTAAAGAACTCTTTACGCTTCGAAGCGGTAGCCAAGTCCTCGAACTGTGGTTAAGTAC
>JASJMK010000072.1:0-27469 GCA_037619625.1 Actinomycetes bacterium | reverse complement strand
CTTGTGATGAATAACTGCCAATGACATACGGCAGACTTACCCTATGGATTTTGCCTCAAACCTTGAAGCCCTAGTTCGAGAAGTTGAAGATCACGTTGCCAGTGCGGGCTGGGATCAGCCAGTGCGACTTTTTGCCCTAATTCCAACAGTTAGCCTGCTTGCCGCTAACCCAGAATTGGCCGAGGGGCTAGGAATTAGCGCTGAAATGCCACTCACCTCAGTGGAGCAAGAGATTGAAGACACTTTGGAACTTGATGAACTACTGGCAACAATTGCCTGGCCGCAGGATGTTGCCGGCGCCATAGTAGTGCTGGAGCGAATCGTTTTGCCACCATCTGCCGAGTCAGACTTACCCGCAACGGATGATTATGCGCTTATGCAGGCAGCATCAGATCACCCGGAACGAAGAGATGTGCGAATTGTTAGCGCAGTTTTGCGCACGGGGCAAAATTTAAATGCGTTGCGACATCGAACTCACGATGCCGCCGACGCAGTTGCAGTCGCGCCCAATCTTGTAAGTCGGCTAAATGCTGCCGTGGCATCAACGTTTGCAGATTAGGCCATAGTCATGAAAAGTTTCTGCAATTGCGCAGAGACTTCTTCATGATTTTTTTTACCGTCTGTTAGACACTCGCGAAGTCCTGCAGAGATCAGGCTAAATGCTGCCTTATCAATTGCTTTCGAAACCGCAGCTAACTGATTGACAATGTCCTCGCAGGACCTGCCCTCTTCAACCATTCGTAAGATGCCACCCATTTGACCTTCGGCGCGACGAATTCGTTTTACGAAATCATCAAGTGCTAATTCATCTTCAACAACATGTGTCGGCTTCTTTAAAGTTGTCATGCTTGCTCCCCTGTGTTCAAAGGTGCGCCCATCATGCGCCAGGACCCCGTGCCGCCGGCGATGTTAACGACATCAAAGCCTTGTTCCGCTAGGTAAGCGCAAGCCTGAGCAGAACGACCGCCAGCTTCGCAGATTATGTAATGCTTAGTCTCTTTCGCAATTTCATTGTTTCGTAATGGAATCATGGAAAGTGGGATATGTTTTGCACCTGGTACATGGCCGTCAACATATTCGTCCATTTCACGAACATCTACGACCGAGGCACTCTTGTAGATCGCCATTAATTCAATTGCAGAAATCTCTTGCATCATTTTCCTCTATTCCTTGTGATTGTCATTGAAAAGTTTAGGCGGTTGCGGATTGGGTATCTTGCTTTGCAATCTCGGCACGCACATCGTCCATGTCTAGTGCTTCAACGGCATCGAGCAACTCATTGAAAGCTGGTGCTGGCAATGCGCCGGGTTGGCTGAAAACTAAAACTCCATCTCGAAATGCCATCAGAGTGGGAATCGATGTGATGTTTGCAGCCGCGGCAATCTCGCGCTCGGCTTCGGTATCAACTTTGCCAAAAGTTATGTGCTCGCGCTCAGTAGATGCTGCCTCAAACACCGGTCCAAACATGCGGCACGGTCCGCACCATTCTGCCCAAAAGTCGACTAGAACTATGCCAGTTCCACTTACTGTTGCTTCAAAATTTTCTTTAGTTAATTCAATAGTTGTCATCGCAATTTCCTTATCGATTTACTTCGTCTAGTTGCGCTTGTTCGCTAACTTTTTTTGCCTTAGGCAGGCTGCATTGGGCTTCGTTTACTAATCGCTTTCGCAGGGCGTACATCAAAAGCAAAATTCCAGCTGCTCCAAGGTAAGGCTGGACCGGAGCAAAGTATTGAATTGCTCCGGTGGAGCCAAGAGCAATCAACGCAAGTTTGTTGCACACGGGACAACCAACAGCAAGATAGGCAAGGAACCCGCCGATTGATCCCACTTTTGCGGAATTTTCCTCTGTGACTACAGCGTCCATTCGCACATATGTAGCGAAAAGCATTCCCGATAGCACAGATGTAGCAACGAGAACTGGCATGGACCATTGGGTAACTCCGATTGCCCTTCCAAAAACTGGATTGGCAATTACCGCAGTTGGAAGACCAATTAAAAAGAATGTTGCTCCCGCCACAGCAATTGCTGCCACCCACCTTTTAGCGGGCCAAAGCATTACTGAAGTTAAGCAAGTTTGATTCATTAGCGTCCAAATATCTTTGCAAGAAATGATGACTTTTCGCCTGAGGCTTGCTTTTTCTTTGCTACGCAAACGCATCGATTGCTCATGGGCACGCCAGCGAACACAGTGTCTAAGTGCTGGCCACAACCGCTGTACGTAACCTTGCCGCACTTGCGACAATTAACTCGACTACACATTTGATTTCCTTTTTCTCTTGTTTAGTTTGTTATAAATCTCTACTTAACTACGGGACCGCCGGCAGCTTCCCAATCGATAATTCCACCTTGCATGTCAAACATGTTTGTGAAGCCAAGGTCTGCCATTTCTTTCGTTGCCAGAGCAGAACGATTTGCACTTCGGCAATACACAGCAACTATGGCATTCTTATCAAGCTTTGAAACTTCGCTAGCGAAATCCGAACCGGCAAAATTTATGTTGATCGCATTTGCGATGTGTCCAGCATTGAATTCTTCTGGCGTTCGAACATCCAGGATGATTACACCTGGTTGCGCAATTACTTCACTGAACTCGACCGCATTTACTTTCTTGGTCGCTTCGTTGCTACTTGAGCATCCTGTCAACATTGCGATAGATGCAATGGCCGCTAGTGCCAGTGTCGCTGTCTTCTTCATTTAACTCCCCCTAAATCTTTCGTTAGGAAACCATAGCATACCCTAGGGGGTATGCTATGGTTGTAAACAAGTGGAGGAACTATGTCAGTAACCGTTATCAATTTAGATACCCCAACTTTGGGTGACCGCTCTTACATCGCACATGATGGCAAGACTGCGCTCGCTATTGACCCACAGCGCGACATCGATCGCGTTCAGGCAATTCTTGACCGCGAGGGATTGACTCTCGGCGGTGTTGTAGAAACTCATATGCATAACGACTACGTGTCAGGCGGGTTGGTGCTTGCGCAAGAGCACGGCGTTAAGTACATCGTCAGTGAAATGGATCCTGTTTCATTCGAGCGGGTTACGGTTACGGACAAGCAAATCGAAACAATTGGTGATTTTGCGATTAAAGCAATTCATACTCCAGGTCACACTTTTACACACATGTCATATGCGCTTCTTGATGGCGCGCAAAAAGTTCATGGCGTATTTACTGGTGGGTCGATGCTGCATGGTTCAACGGGTCGTCCGGACTTACTTGGCTTAGATAAAGCTCGTGAGCTTGCAGGCCTACAACACGGTTCCCTAAATCGTCTAGCAGAAATGCTTGAAGACGGAGTAAACGTCCATCCAACGCATGGCTTTGGATCATTTTGTGCTGCCACGGCAACCTCTGGCGACTCTTCAACGATTGCTGATGAGAAGAAATCCAATCCAGCACTTCTCTTAGAAAAGGAGGCCTACATAGTTGAGACTCTTGCGGGCCTGGATGTTTTCCCTGCCTATTACAAACACATGGGACCAGCTAATCATGCTGGCCCAGGTCCAATTGATTTGTCTGAATTGGCCCGAATGTCGAATGAAGAAGTGATGAAGGCAATGAAGGCTGGTGCTTGGATTGTTGATCTTCGCACCAGAAGTTCATGGGCCGCCGCACATGCTCCTGGAACTATGTCCTTTGGCATTGATGGCTCGATGGCAACTTACTTAGGTTGGTTGTTTCCATACGAGAAGCAGTTGGTTTTGATGTCTGATAAATCATCAGACATCGCTGAGGCCCAGCGCGAGCTCGTTCGCATCGGAATTGATCGACCATCTGGTTCCTTCGTTGGCGATGTTGCTAGCTTTGGTGAACCTAAGACGACTAAAACGGTGAGTTTCAAAGACATCCCTGCAGTAATCGGAACATCGCAGGTTCACATCTTGGATGTGCGCCGCAATAGTGAGCGCGAAGCGTCGCACATTGAACCTTCGATCCACATTCCGCTACACGAACTTGCTGGCCGGATCAACGAATTGCCTACTGAAGGCGAAATTTGGGTTCACTGCGCAGGTGCTTACCGAGCTGCAGCTGCACTCGGCATCATCGAGGACTCAAAGCGCACTGCGGTCTTAATCAACGAGTCTTACGAAGCCGGTTTAGCTGTTGCTGGACTTAACATTGTTGCTGGTCAACCAGCTGCTACCGCTTAGGGGTGCGGGTAATGCAGGAAATCTCAGTACGGAGTGCATTCGAAGAAATTAACAGTGGTCGCGCAATCGGGATTGATGTTAGGGAATCTGAAGAATGGGATGCGGGCCATGCGGAAAATGTTTCTTGGAATCCAATGAGCGCCTTCGATATCGATGCACTACCAACCGACAAGCCGTTGATTTTCATTTGTCGCTCTGGGAGCCGTTCCGGCCAAGTCGCTAGCGCAGTTGCCGGGCAATTGGAAAATGTTTTCAACATGACTGGTGGAATGAAGGCTTGGCAGGAAGCTGGATTGGCAATGGTTAGCGCAACCGGTAATCCCGAAGTCGCTTAATTCATGATGCTGTTTGAAGGAATAATTCTTGGCATTCTGATTGGACTAGTCCTTGGAATTATCGGCGCTGGCGGAGCGATTCTTGCAGTTCCTGGACTAATTGCAGTCATGGGACTTTCCACCGTAGCTGCTACTACTTCGTCGTTAGTAATTGTTGGCTCTGCTGCAGTAGCAGGATTTATTCCACGATTAAAAACGAAAACTGTTGACATACGTCTCGGTCTGACTTTTTCAGCACTTGGAATATTGGGAACTTTTGCTGGCACCCAACTTGTAAAAGTTGTACCAGAGTCTGCGCAAATAATTTTGTTTGCAACTCTCATGTTTGGTGCCGCAATTGCGATGTGGCGTGGTCCTGTGAATGAGTCAAGCTCTCAAGTTAAGTCCCAGTGGCCATTAGTGTTTCTTGTTGCAACAGCAATCGGAGTCCTTACCGGGTTGCTAGGCGTGGGCGGCGGATTTTTAATTGTGCCAGCCTTAGTCCTAATTCTTAAAGTTCCAACTAAAACTGCAGCCGGAACTTCTCTTGTTGCAATCGCAAGTACCTCCGCAATTGCTTTCTTGATGCGCTTTGAATACTGGAACGAAGTGCCTGCGGGTCCCGTTGTTTCATTCACGCTGGCAGCGATAGTTTCGTCATTTCTGGCAGCGCCTATTGCAGGAAAATTAAATGCACGAACTCTGCAAAAAGGTTTTGCAATCTTTGTGACCCTTGCAGCTATCGCGATTTTGGCTAGCCGAGGTTTTTAGGTCAGCTACAGGCTTTAACCTGAGCGCCAGCATTGAAGGCCTCAATTGCTTTAATCGCGTCCGCAAGCGTGGCAACTGAAGCAACCGTTAATCCATCAGGGATGTGGCCAATAACATCTTCGCAGTTGCTCTGTGGCGCTAGAAACAACACCGCACCAGCCTTCTTGGCGCCAATCAGTTTTTGCTGGATGCCACCTATCTCACCAACTTTGCCCATTGGGTCGATAGTTCCGGTGCCGGCAATAACTTTGCCGTCAGTTAATGCGCCAGGAGTCAGTATGTCGATAATGCCCACTGCAAACATAGATCCGGCACTAGGACCACCAACTCCTGAGACACCAAAGTCGATAGGAAAAGGAGCTGCATAATTTACGTCTATGCCAATGCCGATGTATGGAATTTTTGATTCATCCTCAGCAGTTCCGGCATCATCTGCTTTTGGAATGGAAGTAACAACCTGAGTCAATTGGGTGCCTTCGCGATTGACAACAAATACCAGATCATTTCCAATAGGTTTAGCTCGAACGGCTGCCACGACTTGCTCAGGCGATGTCATTACAACAGTGTCAACCGAGATGATTTCATCGCCGGCTCGAAGCTTGTCCAGTGCTGGGGTACCGAGGCCAACACTTGTAATGACGATTGATTCCAGCACTGGTTTATTCAAATATTTCATAGCGGCCGCGATGGCATAACTTTGCGAGGTGCTGAAAGCTTCCGCGCTTCGCGCAGCGCTTTCAGCTTCCGTTTGATCTTCAGGATAAAGATACGCACGCGGTACCACTCGACTATCGGGATCCAGCCAGCCCCAAACTGCTTGGAATACGTCCAGACCTTCTTGCGGCCCACCAGTTTCTCGCACAGTGGTCATATTCAATTCACCCTGTGTTGGAAAAGTTTGGGTTCCTGAAATCGAAATTAACTCGGTGTCACCGACTTTTCCTATTGTGTTAAAAACTGGACCAGGGGTGGTCAATACGTATGGAATTGGGAGGAACATAGCAATACCAAGCAAAATCAAAAGCATCCCAGTTAGTGTGGGCTTGAATTTCGATCGCATTGGAGCAGCCGTCCTGTTGAGGTTGTTATTGAAAAGCCTGAGAAAACAAGCGTACGTTATAAATATTTTTTAGTTGTTCGCCCAGGGCTAGATCAAAAATGCATTATGAAACCCATTCCTGGGCATAACCTTAAAATCACGAAGTAGAACAAGAATGGGCAAAATGAGTATTCCGTTTGGATTTTCACCTGGTGGTGATGACAAAAATGAGTTAGCGGACATGTTGGAAAATATGGGCCGCATGTTGCGCAATGGCGGCGATCCATCAGGTGGGTCAGTCAATTGGACTAGCGCGCACGTAGCTTCCGAGGAAGTCCTTAAAACCGCGGGTGATCCTGCTATCACGACTGCTGATCAAGAACGCTTACGTACTGCGGCCGATCTTGCTGACTTGTGGCTAAATGAAGTGACTGCATTACCAAGTGCTGGGCACACTATAGATCCCGTTACCCGCAGCGCATGGCTAGCCAATTCATTCGACACTTGGAAAGTAATGGTTCAACCAGTTGCAGATGGCGTTGCATCGGCAATGACAGGAATGTTGCCCTCTGGTAACGAAGCTGGCGCGGTAACTTTTCCGGAAGAATTACTTGCCAGCTTGCCGCCTGAAGTTGCCGAAAATCTTCGCGAAACTTTGGCGTCGCCAGACTTTGCCGCTATCACTGGTCCACTTATGGCGATGGCGAAGTCAATGGGCGCAACAATGTTTGGCACCCAATTTGGGCAAGCACTTGGACAAATGACAACGCAGGTGCTGAGTAACTCCGATGTTGGTATCCCACTGGCTGCCGCTGGCAAACCTGGATTAGTAGTAACTAACGTTGATGCATTTATTAAAGGTTTATCAATTGATGAGTCGGATGCGCGCCTTTATGTAACCCTTCGAGAGCTAGCGCATCAAAGACTGTTTTCGGCAGCTCCATGGATCCAATCCCAGCTTCTTGCTGCGATCTGCGACTACGCACGTGGCGTGCAAATCGATACATCTGCAATTGAGCAAGCCATGACGCAAATTGATCCCAGAGATCCCGAGAGCATAAATAGCATGATGGCGTCATCGCTATTTGAACCTACAAAGACACCCGCGCAAATTGCAGCACTGACTCGAATTGAGCTCTTGCTTGCGCTAATTGAGGGCTGGGTCAATGTTGTGGTGACTGCGGCAGCGGGAACTCGGCTACCTTCAGCTGGTGCGCTGGAGGAAGTATTTCGCAGGCGTCGAGCAGCTGGCGGACCCGCGGAGAAAGTTCTGGGCGAACTTATTGGTTTAGAAATGCGACCTAGGCGGATGCGCGAAGCCGCTTCCCTTTGGCAACGCTTGGCGGATACCCAAGGAATCGCGGCGCGAGATTTGCTCTGGTCTCATCCAGACTTACTTCCCCGGGACAGTGACATTGATGATATCGATGCATTCTTAGCAACTGGTAGCGAAGATTTAATGGCCGAACTAAATAAAGCCATTGAGGCTGATAAGAATAATCCAGAACTTAATACTGAGAGTTAATTAATAATTCGCAACAGGTTATTCTGGCGAGTAATTTTGCTGGGCATGCGAAAATCCATCTAGGTAAGCCTTGGCTTTTTCATGGTCTGGATATTTATTCATGAGTTCATAAAAAGCATCACTATGATCTGCAATCAGTAAATGGATCAACTCATGGACTATGACGGAGTCAACCACAAATGCCGGCATGCGAACCATACGATGCGATAGTCGAATGGTTCCTTCACCCGGTGTACACGATCCCCAGCGAGCATTTTGATTTGTGACCCATCGAATTGATACCGGAACGACATGAGTTTCAAATAAATCTTGAGCGAGATACCTCTTGGAGAGTCGGCGCGCCCGCTGTTCAAGTAACGCTTGCGAAGTAGCTCTTTCGTCGCGATCATCTAGCTGTGTTACTAGCTCATTGACATAGCCTGCAATATCCCGCTTTGCCATTCTTGTTGGCACGGTTACAACCGTTTTTTCATTATCTCGATGCGCAGTGACGTTTCGCTTTGCCCGCTTACTTCGGCGCACTTCTACGTTTGTGAAATCGGTGCGCTGGTAGACAAATTCAATTGGCTCAACAGGATCCAACTCTGTTGAAGACGCTTCGGAATCAAATAGCGAGGGTTGATTTGAGCTGGGCATGTACCTCAGGTTAGTCCAGCCTGCCAATAAAAAAGTTGAGGCTCTCGAGCCGCGTGCGCAAACATTCGCCTTCCCCTTGCGAATGTCGGCTCGTTATCTCGAGAGCTTCAACACGCGAAAACTTACGGGTATCTGATGCATCTGCGCAACGTAACTGAATATCTTGTTGCTTAAGCTGTGGACAAAGTTGGGGATGAACTGGGGACATATGCCAGTTTGACTGGGGATTAATGGTGAACAAGTTGGGGACAATGTACTTGTGACTCAGTAAATACCGGCCTTAATCAGGCAAAACATTGTCTACTACCTGTGTGCAAAAAATACTTCTAGTTCTAATTGGAAATATCGGACTTTGTAATTATCGGGATGAGTTTTCTATCGGCAGCGCTGCCGTTAACCAGCCGACTCTAGGAAATAGCACATGCTTAATGTGGATAGTTTTCTCAGTACACAGGGCAGATTTACAAAACTTTGGGCATGACACTTTCGAATCCGCAACTGGCACCAGGTGTGCATTTCTTCGAACGAAATGAGTCCCAAATTCAAATTGGGATCAATCCAAGCTCTGCTGTAATTCTAGATAAGCAGATCGGCAAACAAATTTTTCAGTTACTTTCAGGAAATAATTCTGTTGACCAAATCTGTAGCGAGTTGAATCAGACTGGCTTTACCGAAAGCTCTGGCAAGAACTTCCTAATTCAACTCGCAAACTTGGGTCTACTCACTTCTGGTCCAACCACCCAAACTTATGATGATAAAAATCCAGTGAGTGGTGTCCAGCGATTAAATCTAAATCGCGAAACTATTGGAAGTCATCAAGCTATGAAGCGGCGAATTTCCTGTGAAATTGCAATTCATGGTGCCGGCCGACTTGGTACCACCTTGGGTTTATTACTAGTGAGTTCGGGCTACCCAAACATCACAATGCACGATTCCCAGTTAGTTCGGGAAGACGATCTCACCCCGTGGGGAGCATCGCGCGTGGACGTTGGGAATCGACGTGATCACACTGCGCGAAATTTGATGGAGCGAATGATTCGCGGCTCTTCAGCACATAAGAATTCATTGCGCTTTCAAGCCCAGCGCAGGGTTGAGATTTTAATTCCAGATCAACGTGCGAATTTTCCTTGGATTGCTGCCACAAGTGCTGACGCATTTGCTGCCAAGGATATTTCGTATTTATTTGCAGCGACCAGCTCGAGTGCGGGCATCGTTAGTTCAATAATTACGCCCGGGCAACAGCCCTGCCTGAGATGTCTACATTTGCACCGATGCGATCAAGACCCTGCTTGGCCAAGAATAGAACTTCAGGTAGCTGCGCATAATGCTGTGGACACCGCGCCGATTGCGCTAATAATCCGAACTGCGCTGGTAATTCAAGCTGCCCTAAATCTCTGGATAGATGCGGACTTTCTGGATGCTACGCAGAATTCGCCTTCCAGTGTGACGCAACTGGGTTTGCTGCCCAGCCAGGATGAGACTTATCCCACCTACTTTCACCCCACCTGCGGATGCCGCCTAGACCTATCTGGCTGACAATTAGGGGTGAGTGAAATTTCCCAAAGCGGCATAAATCGCAGCGCAAGAATGGCAGCACTTCCGTTACGTCATGCGGGGCGGCGCGCCCTTGGACTTGGTCGGCGTCTGGGCGGCATGTCAGCCCAAGATGTCACAGCTTTAACGCAGGCAAAAACTGCGGAGCAAATTTTTAATGTCCTTGGCGAACTTAAGGGTGGCGCCATGAAACTGGGCCAGGCTTTAAGTGTTTTTGAATCAGTTTTACCTGATGAAATGGCTGGACCGTACCGAGAATCCCTAACGAAGTTACAAGACTCTGCGCCTCCGATGGCAATTGAATCGGTTCATCAGGTCTTGTCTGAAAACTTAGGTGAGAACTGGCGCGATCGATTTACTTCATTTGACGATGAGCCCGCAGCAGCAGCTTCTATTGGTCAAGTTCATCGCGCTATTTGGCATGATGGCCGCGAAGTTGCTGTCAAAGTGCAGTACCCAGGTGCTTCCGGTGCACTGCTCGCTGACTTACAACAGCTGTCGCGGTTTGGAAGATTATTTGCCGGGTTCTTCCCTGGAATTGATGTTCGGTCAATATTGCGCGAATTAACTGACTGCGTTTCCGAAGAACTTGACTACTTGCATGAATCCCAAATCCAGCGCAAATTTGCTGTCGGTTTTGACGGGGATCCCGATTACTTCGTCCCCCATGTACTGGCAGCTGCTGAAAATGTAATCGTTACTGAGTGGGTTGAGGGTAAGTCATTAGCTCGGTTAATTGAATCAGGTACGCAAAAAGAGTGTGATAATTTTGGAAAAATGTATTTGCGGTTCCTGCTATCTGCCCCAAGCCGTGTTGGATTCCTGCACGCTGATCCACATCCCGGAAATTTCAAAGTAATGCCAGATGGTCGATTGGCGATTCTAGACTTTGGAGCAACAGCGCACTTACCTGATGGCTTACCAACTGCAATGGGAACATTGCTGAAAATTGCCCTGGTAGGGGACGCCGAAACGGTGGTGGCAGGTTTGCGCGAAGAAGGTTTCATCCGCCCGGGAATTGAACTTGAAGCACAATCATTGTTGGATTACTTGGGCCCTTTCACTGAACCTGCACAAGTAGAAATTTTTAAGCACAGTCGTGATTGGATCCGGGAACAATTTCAACGGACAAGTGATCCACGAAATGCTGACTGGTCAATCGGGACAAAAATTAATTTGCCGCCAAACTACGTTTTGATCCATCGTGTTTGGATGGGAAGTATTGGCGTTCTATGCCAATTGGAATCGGAATTTTCAGTACGCGATGAATTTGCGAAATGGGTTCCGGGTTTTGCCGACAAGGTTTCTAACTAGAACTTTAGGTCTCGGAGCAAAGTTGATTGCTCCCGATATCCTTTTCCATCAGTGTGTCGAGATTTTGACCAAGACAGTCGAAGCACAGTTTTTGCTCGCGTCATTGCTACATACAAAAGGCGGCGCTCTTCGTTAAATTCAGTTGGTGTGGTTGCGTGCGAAATTGGCAATAGACCCTCGCTCAATCCAGCGACAAACACAGCCTCCCACTCCAGACCTTTAGCTGAATGGATCGAGGCCAAAGTAATGGCATTTGCACTTGGCGCAAACTCCATTTCATTTCGCAAATCAAGTGACTTAACAAAATCTGGTAACTGAGCGGTGGCGTCTTTGGCAGCCAAATCATC
The DNA here is from genome assembly GCA_037619625.1 of Actinomycetes bacterium. Lineage (GTDB taxonomy): Bacteria > Actinomycetota > Actinomycetes > S36-B12 > UBA5976 > UBA5976. The sequence goes on along the minus strand of JASJMK010000072.1, from coordinate 15,814 downwards.
TGCTAACTCGACAATTGTGTTTAACGATTCCCAAGTTTCCCGCGCCGATCTACCACTATCTGGCTCTTTTGGTTTCCAGCCCAACGAGCCCAAAATGTCGCGCACAGTTTCAACAAACGGCCTATCTCCTTTGACGTGAAGTCCAGCGCGAAGATTCAGCAAGGCGTTCTTAACTTCAGGGCGCTCAAAAAATCGCTCCGCACCTCGAAGAGATACTGGAATTCCCAACGCACCAAGTTCGGCTTCAAAAATTTCAGACTGACTATTTATGCGATAAAGCACCGCGATTTCCCGAGGGCTAGTTCCACTTGCAATTAATTCGGAAATCTGTTTTCCGATTTGCTTGGCCTCTTCTTCATCACTGCTGTAAGCAGTTAATGTCGCAGCGGGGCCCTTACCCCGCTTGGACTTGAGGCGAATCGGACTAGTTGCATCTTTGGCTAAGACTTGATTTGCGAGTGCAACAATTGGCTCAGTACTTCGATAGGAGTGTGAAAGTTGAAAATCCTGAGTACGCGCAAAGTGGGATGCAAAGTTAATGAGATATTTTGAAGTTGCCCCTGAGAAGGAATAAATAGTTTGAGCGGGATCCCCCACCACGCAAACATCATCCCGGTCACCTAGCCATTGTGAAAGTAACTCAAACTGAACCGGACTGACGTCCTGGAATTCATCCACTGTGAAATGTCTATATTGCTTACGAACTGTGGTTGCCATCTCAGGGTAATTTTCCAGCATGGCTGTCGTCAGCAACAAGACGTCTTCGAAGTCCATGGCATGCGCTTCGTCCATTCGCGTTAAGTAAGCTTCGAAAACTTTTGAAACTTTTTCAACGGTTAATTCCCCGCTTAAATCACGTCGTAATTCGACAGCTTTCTCACGATAGCTATCAGGTGAAAGTATGTTTACTTTTGCCCATTCAATTTCTGCGGACAAATCGCGAATTGTGTCTTTGTCATTTGGAACGCGACACAAAGTTGCAGCATCGGCTACAAATCGAAATTTGCTGGGCATTAGATCGGGCAAGTTGGAATTAAAAAATTGCGGATAAAAGAAACGCAACTGACGAAGCGCGGCGCTGTGAAATGTTCGCACTTGGACACCACCTACACCCAGTTGCCCAAGGCGATTTCGTAATTCGCCAGCGGCACGAGTGGTAAAAGTCACTGCCAAAGTTTGCGATGCATCATGCTCACCACTTGTTATGGCGTGTGCGATTCGATGAGTAATAGTGCGCGTCTTGCCGGTTCCTGCGCCAGCATAAATTGCAACAGGACCTGATACGCACTGCGCCGCAGCTCGCTGCTGCTCGTCTAAGGAATCAAGAATCTCGGGCACCGAACCATTGTGCCAAGTAGGTGTGACACCACGGCACCACGCCCCAGTTACCTGTTAGTAATCAGAGCCTGTTACAACCCAAGGACGGACTTAACTTCACCAATGCTTGGGTTTGTGCGAGTTGAACCATCTGGAAAAAGCAGGGTGGGAACTACAGCATTTCCCGAGTTCACTCCCATTACGAATTGCTCAGCAGCTGGATCTTGTTCGATGTCAATTTCGTTATATTCGATACCTTCGCGTCCCATTTGCGCTTTCAAGCGCTGACAGTACCCGCACCAAGGTGTGCTGTACATCGTTACTTTGTCACTCATTTTGTTCCACCATATCTTTTTTAATTGTTAAAAAATTAACTTAACTCCGGCACCATTCCAATGGTATGTCAGCGCCATACCAGGATTGAATTAATCGAAATGCGATCGAAACTGGGCTGGGCAACTTTAGAGTTTCAGCTTTACAAGCAGTTGCTAATTCTGTGCGTGAAAACCATTGCACTTCACTCATTTCATCGTCATGCATTTCGACCTGCGTACTGGTTGCAATAGCTCGGTAAGCCAACATCAGCGATGCGGGAAATGGCCACGGCTGTGAACCTAGGTAGCGCAGCGAGGATATATCCACATGGATACCGGATTCTTCGTAAACCTCTCGGATTACCGCAGCTTCACAAGATTCCCCCGCCTCTACGAAGCCAGCTAAAGTCGAAAGCCAACCCTCGGGCCATTCCCTTCGCCGACCCAGCAATATGCGACCAGCAGTATCTTCAACTGCCACGATCATGGCTGGTTCAGTACGAGGATATTGTTCAGTTTCGTGATTTGCGCAGTTACGTGACCAGCCAGCCATCGAGATTACGGTGCGCTGCCCACAACTTGGACAAAAGCTATGTCCTTCATGCCAAGTTGCTAACGCAACCGCTGAAGTTGCTAGTCCTACATCAGTTGCACTTAATTGTGAGCCAACATCGCGCAGACTTGCCCAATTGACATCAGCTAGTCCTAGTTCATCTTTCATGATTGCGATGTAGGTATGTTCCGCATCTGCGCCCAGGAATAAAGCAGCTTCCTTGGCATCACTTGCTGACATCTTTAGTGACCAAGGTTTTACCCAAACAATTGACAGCTCAGTTGTAACCGGAATCTTTCTTTCATGTAGCACTAAAACTCTGGTGGTGTCAGCCGCCCATGCTTGCTCAAACCAAAGCGGGTTGCTGCGCAATTGGGCAGATCGATCAATTGTGAACCGCGCAAGGGGTAAATCGTGCATTAAGTTCTCCACAAAAAGCGATCCTACGCGCTTACGCGTAGTCTGCAGATATGAGAGTTATTACTTGGAATTTATTGCATGGAATTGCATTAACTCAGGGCGAATCTGTGCCCGGGTTAGCAGAAGTTGCCGGCCAAGTTTCTGCTGACATTATTGGGCTGCAAGAAGTGGACCGGGACCAACCTCGAAGTCAGTACCAGCATCAAACCCAAATAGTGGCGCAAGCCATGGATTTACCCCATTGGGTTTTCGCGCCCGCAATTATCGGCACACCCGGAGAATCTTGGGAGGGCGCGGATGATTCGCATATCCACACCCATGATCAGTTGCCACACTCCCAAACGCAGCCACATTATGGTGTGGGTTTAGCTTCGCGTTACCCAATGACAAATGTAGAAGTTCTAAGATTCAAAGCTGCGCCATTTTGGCTGCCACTTGCTATTCCAGGTAATCCCAGGCCCCGAATTATTAAAGTTGCAGACGAACCCCGCGTAGCAATCATTGCTGATCTTGAAACACCTGCGGGAATTATTACGGTTGCAACTGCGCATTTGAGTTTTGTCCCTGGTTACAACGTGAAGCAAATTAGGGCGCTTAGCAAGCACTTAGCTTTGCGAAAAAATCCAGTTTTAATAATTGGGGATTTTAATTTGCCTGGACAAATATCTGCGCGTGTCACTGGCTGGGACTCACTGGCAAAACTTCCTACTTATCCAAACTTTAAGCCGCGCATTCAATTCGATCACATGCTAGCTCGAGGATTCAGCGATGAAAGTGTCAAGCTTGCTAAAGCAAGTGCACATACTTTGGCATTAGAAATTAGTGACCACTGTGCGCTCGTGGTTGAAATTAGCAGCTGAAATTTACGAGATAAGTTCTGTTAATTCAGGTATCGAAAGTAGTTTCTTGGGTTTTTCAACTATTTGATCTGCAAAGTAATAAAAAACTGCTTCTACTTGCTCTGGTGATACTCCAAGGGATAACGCTGCAGCCTGGCGATAAATACTTAGTTGTAAATCATTAGCAGAACCTGGCTTTCCAGTTTTCCAATCAACAACTACCCAGCGATCTGGAACACTTGGATCTTCGCTAGTGCCCTTGAATAAGCCATCTAGTCGCCCTCGCAAAGTTCGGCCACCGAGCACTAGCGCAAATGGTAACTCGAGATGAACCGGAGTTCTGGCAAAGAAAGGTCCGGCTTCAAAAGCTGTCTTGAGTTCTTGGAGTTGATCATCAGAATAAATATCATCATCCATCGCACCTGACAAAGTTTGCGCATCGATTAGCGCCCGCTGGCCGTAGAACGTTTCTACCCATGAATGAAATGCCGTGCCACGATCTGCTGCGCCAGATGGCTGTCTTGGCATTGGACGCACCAGGGTCTTTAAAAACTCGGTTGGATCAGTATCAAGAGCTATTAATTGGCTTGCCGAAAGTGACCCAGGCAGGCGAACCACTCGTTGCGTCGCAGCATGAGCTTGTGCTTGCAAAACTAGAGCAGCAATATCCTGCTCCCACGACTCAACAACACTTTGCTGCTCTTGCGATAGTCCTGAGACATTGTGAGGTTTAGTTGCTGCGGCAGTAACTAAATTCGCAACAGCCCGTAGTTGATCGCGAACTTTAGAGCTAACACTGGCGGGCCAGATTGGGTAAATCACATTTTCTAACATTGGGTTCTTGGCTTCGGCTTCAGGTGCCTGGGTCCACAAATCAGGATGAGTAGCTTGCGCATGCAAATTTTCTAGAAAATTACTTGGTCCTCGAACTCGACTTTGGGTTGGTCCCCACCACGAGCCACTACCGATAACGCGTTGTGCAGCGCGTGTCACTGCAACGTAGGCAAGTCTGCGCTCATCAATAATGGCAAGCTGCCCGGCGGCGCTTGTGTAAGCGGTGTAATCCACGCCTCGTGGCCCGGCGGGGGCCGGAAACGCTGGCAACGCTGGATTAAGCGGCGCCGTTAATACATCTTGTGGAATTCGAAATGCATTTCTAGGCCAGTGTCGATCTTTTGGTGTTGACGGGAAAACACCTGTGGTTAAGTCTGGAATTACAACTGTTGGAAATTCCAAACCCTTCGATTTGTGGATCGACATAACGATTACGGCATTATCGCTCAGGGTTACTTCGGCATCAATTAGCGAATTAAAGCGTTCACTTGTTCGCACATATTCTAAGAATGCGGCCACACTCGAGTCGCCTTCAAGATTTCTAAAGTTTCCAGCTAAATCAATCAACGCTGCTAGCCGATCAAAGTGTGTTGAACCCACCGGCGAGTTCAGTGTCATTGCTTCAATGCCAATTCCAGTTACTCGAATTATTCGACTAATTAAATCAATCGCAGATTCTGTGCAATACCGGCGCAGCATGCGCAGTTGAGCAGCAAGCTCCATCATGCGAGCTCGCGCTTCACTTGAATATGGCATGTGATCTTCCGGGCCAACTAATTCCAAAGCATCTAATAAACTCACGCGCTGTGACTTGTCCACGGCTGAAACAATTTGATCTAACTCAACTGATATCGGAGTTCCAGGGGCATGATCAACTCTGACAAGGTCGCCAGCATGTCGTCCCAAAATTGCTAAATCACGAGCTCCAATTTGCCAACGCGGACTCAGTAAAATACGAACCAGCGCAGCATTTGCTGTTGGATCATAAGTTGTCTCTAAATAACTAATTACTTCTCGGACTTCTGGCAAGTGAATTAGCGCACCGGGATCAACAACTTGAACCGGAATTCCACGTTCCTCTAGTCCAGCTACGTAATAGCCAGCATTCTTTTTTTCCCGAAGTAAGACTGCGACATCATTCCAACTTTTAGCTGGTTTCAATTTTGCAATCTGATCGCAGACCCAATTAACTTCATCTGCAAAAGTTGGAAGAAGTGCAGTATGAATTTCGCCAGGAGGCATCGCATCATCGCCTGGCGTAAGCTCAACGATTTCTGGATGAATTGCCCGCAGTTGATCACTTAATACATTTGCTGCCGCAAGAATATTTACGCCAGAACGGCGATTCACAGTTAAGTTATAAATTGCTGCTGGCTCCCGATTTCCGGCTACAACTCGAGTGAAGTCAGTTTTGAAATTCCCCATGTTGGTTATTTCTGCCCCGCGCCAACCGTAAATCGCTTGGCATGGATCCCCTACTGCCATAACTGGATGGCCTTCTCCGAATAGTTCTTGTAGCAAAACTTTTTGCGACAGCGAAGTGTCTTGATACTCGTCAAGTAACACAACTTGAAATTGTTCTTTGAGAAGCAGGCGCATCGTTTCCGAGTTCTGCGCTGCCTGGGCTGCCAGCCTAATCTGGTCTGAATAATCAATTACATCATTTGCTAATTTCGCTTTTCTAAAATCCAGAACTAACTCGGCAAGTGCGATTCGTTTTGCACTGGTTAACATCATTTCTTCTGTTAATTTCTGTTTCTTCTCAATACGGTCAAGGGTAGCTATTCGAAGTGTGTCACTTTCAATAATGTCCGTTGGATTAACTAAGTAATTTGAGCAATGTTCATCAAGCTTTAAGAGTTCAGTCACAGCAGTTGTGGGTGAATATCCCAATTGACCTAAGTCTTGGGAAGTAGAGCAAACCACTCGCATGGCAAGTTGGTATCTAGTTGCATCTACAACTACCCGCGCATCAGGCTCTAGGCCCAGGCGAAGCGCATGTTCTTTGAGTAAACGTGACCCAAAAGCGTTGTAAGTCGAAATTATCGGTTCCCCAACATCGAGTTGAACTGCTTCGGTTGGCAAATACGCCAAGGCTTTTGGCAAATAACTGCGAACTCGGTTTAACAATTCATTGGCCGCTTTCGTAGTAAAAGTCAGTCCCAGAATTCGATCTGGCGCAACTTGCGCAGTCATAATCAACCAAGCAATTCGCGCTGCCATGACCGTAGTTTTTCCGGTTCCTGCGCCCGCAACAATCATGCTCGGTTCAAGTGGGGATTTGATTGCAGCAATCTGCTCTTCACTTGGCCGGAACCCAATAACTTTTGCAAGGTCAGTCATAGTTAGTTCTTTCATGACAACACCTGCTTACCTTCTGGGGTTGCCGGACAAAGCATTCGAACTGCGCACATGCTGCATTTCTGTTTTTCATAGCGCGCTTCGTATTGTTCATCGAGCACTACAAGTGCCGCTTGACCCAAACGATGCTCTAGTGGAACTTGGGAATTTTCGTCATGCGCTTGGGGGGAAACTTGCTGAACTAAAGCAATGTCCGAGTTGTCTTTTTCGCCCACACGAAGTTGGACAAGTGCTGCGCCCTGAACCTCTTGGTTGGCGCTTCGCTGCGTCATCTCCCCGTCAGATTCGAAGGTACCGTGCTCCATCAAGTAGGCGTAAAGAGCGAGCTGCACATCAAGTTGTAAATCTTTTGGCTTCTTTGATTCTTTACTGGTTTTGAAATCAAAAATAGTTATGCCATCTTCGGTAAATTCAATTCGATCTGCTCGACCAGTAATTGCAATAGCTACTTCCCGCGTTACGCCATCTGGTTGCGAAACAGCAACTGTGGTGCTCCAAGCAAGTTTCGATTCTGTCAGGCTGACATTTTCTTGATGCTTTAACATCCAAGAGAGCAGGCGTATTGAAGCGTCATGGGCAGCTCGGCGCTCGCGGGCAGATTCCCATTTGGCCTCGTATCCCATACTTGGCCAAAGCCGATCAAGCTGTTCGTCAATTACCGAAATGTCACTTTCCAGTTCGCCAGAAGAAAGCCCCTGCGCAATGGTGTGAAGCGCGTTTCCAAAAACTAGTGGCATTGCAGATTGCGCCGTGGCATTTACTTTGCGTTCTAAGAACCACTGAGCTGGACATTTTTCAATCGCCATAATCCCCGATGCTGAAATGGAAACTTCCTCGATTTTGTGATGTGAATTTTGGGTTGGTTCCAAAACGCCCCACCAGTTGGCTGGTTGCGCTAAGGAAAATAGCGAACCGTGATCCGAAGTTAGTTTCGCTAATTGATTCGCAGCAGCCAGACGCATAAGTTCTGGCTGTTCGGGGTCATTTAGCGTGCGACGAAGATTGGCAATCACGCCATCAATGCTCAGTGGTCGCTTTGGGCGACCACTGGTATGAACTGGAGCAGTAGTTGGCAGCGCAGCAACTATGTCAGTCACAAATCGGCTTGGCGCTACCCCATCATCCCGAACTGAGGTATCCGTTGCGGTGATTAGCAGAGTTTGTTTTGCCCGCGTTATTGCCACATAAAAAAGTCTTCGCTCTTGCGCAAGCAACTCGCGCATCGTTAAAGGCAGTAACTCAATTCCAGGACCAATGCGATCAGACTGTAATAACGTTTGATGTTGCCTTAAATCTGGCCATAAATCTTCTTGGGCGCTGGCCACAACTACAAACTTCCACTGCAGTCCTTTTGCTCTATGTGCAGTTAGCAAACGAACCGAATCATTTCGAACATCATTTTCGGCAAGGGCCTCAGCTGGAATTTCTTGCGCTTGGATTTCATCTAAGAAGTTTGTTAAATCTTTACCTCGGCCTCGGGCGACGAATCGATTAGCTAAATCAAATAGCGAGCAAATCGCATCTAGATCTCGATGTGCTCTCGTGCTGGGCGCGCCAAAACCAATAGCTTGCTCTTGTAGTTTTTTAGGCCATGGCGTTCCTTGCCAAACGCTCCACAGAACTTCGTGTGGACTGGCACCTTTTTGCATCGCAGTGCGGGCTTGCGCAAGTAATTTTCCTAGCGTGCGAATCGCCATAACAGCAGCGTCGTGCTGTCCTGGCGGCACATCAAGTAGCAAATTTGGGTCCAATAGGGCTTCACCAATAAGTGTCATAGCTGGACGTGGGGCTCGCTGGGGTGATCGATCAAGTAAGCGCAAGTAACTGCCAAGCCGGCGTAAATCAACAGGATCAATACCCGCTAACGGTCCAACTAACAGGTCTGCCACTACATCAACTGTTGCCAGCTTTGGGTTATCGATTATTCGCAGCATAGTAACCAACGGCGAGACTGCCGGATCTTGATGCAATGCAATCTCATCTGCGGCAACTTCAACTGGAATTCCAGCGGCCACAAACGCTCGATAAATAGTCGGAATTGAAACCACGGCTGAACGCACAATCACTGCAAAATCAGACCATTGCAAATCACCTGCTGCATGAGCGCGCGCAATATCATCTGCAATGTGTGCGGCTTCAGCGCCTGGACTGTCAAAAGTTCGTATTGAAATTTCGCCAGCATCAGGCGCGAGGCACTGCGGATTACGGTGCTTAATTATGGATCTTGGATCAAATCCTGCTGGAATTCGATCCCCAATTACAGCGCTGGCTGCTGCTCGGATATCACTGCCAAAGCGACGACAAGTTGATAACACCACATCCGTGACTGGTTCCCCAAAAACTTTTTCAAACTCTTCAGCAAAATTACGAATACCACCTTCATCTGCTCCACGAAATCCGTAGATGGCCTGATCCACGTCACCGACTACAACTAATGAGCTATCGGTATTGACCATGGCTTTAAGTAGGGCGACTTGACCGGGATCAGTATCTTGATACTCATCAACGTAAATAGCTTTAAAAGTTTTGTGTAAATATTCTTGAACATCTGGGCGATGACTCAGTAAGACGGCGCGATGTATTAATTCGGAATAATCCATGACGCCTTCAGCGTCAAGGACATCTAAATACTCATTCATAAACACGCCGATGGCAGACCATGCCTCTCGCCCAGTGCTCTGGCCTAATGCAACTAAGTCTTCGGGGTCCATGATGTGCGAACGCGTGCGCGACATAACGGAGCGAATTTCTTCGGCAAGGCCACGAGTGCCAACTGCTGGCATTAAGTCAGTTGGCCACGTCAGCGTTTTATCTGCAATTGCATCAGTGAAAAGTTGACGCGCCCTAACTTGCTGTTCAGGGCCCGATAGCAACCTGGTTGCTGTTGCATAAATTTCATCTGATTGAAAACGACGAACCAGCGCGTAACAAAAAGAATGAAACGTGCTAACAAGAGGAACAACTCCCCCGCCAACTGCTGTGCTGACTTGATCCCGCCAATCAATGGCTGCCCGTCGCCCGAAAGTTAAGCCCAGAACTTGATCTGGGCTAAGCGCGTCTGGACCAGATAACCGAGCCGCCATGGCGGCGACTAAAGTTGTGGTTTTTCCAGTTCCAGGTCCTGCTAAAACCCGCATTGCGCCTTGTCGATGATTAACAACGCGCGATTGGTCAGCATCGAGATTAGGCGGGCTATATGGCGCTGCCGATGTGCGATCCAGGATTAAGCGAGTCATTTCTCCTAATTCCACCATGTTGTACTGACAATGCTTATGCAGGCTTTCGCGTTTCACGGAAAATTGGTGCAAGATTAATAGAAATAGCCAGAAAACTAACCAAGATTGAGGATTTAATGTGAAGCCAGCGGCTACAACCTCAACTTTAGTTATTGAGGATACTGTGCTGGATCGACGGTTACGTCGACCCGGTGACTTAGCTCGATTTGCTTTCACTTTAATCGCGATTGCTGCGGTGGCCTTGCTGGCCTATGTTGCGCAAAGCACAACCACTGGAATTGAAAAAGACCTTTATCAGGGTGCACGTCGTTTGCCAGCAGCCATTATTTTGATCACAAACTTGATAAGTGGTTTAGGTACTTTGATTTTTCCAGCAGTTGTTGCGTTAGATTTATTGATTCGTAAACGACCACGTCAACTTATGGAATCAGTCGGTGGCTTACTCGTCTCGGTATTAATTCTTTCGCTAATTACCTGGGGACTCATCCAATCTGGCTCTGAACGCTTGCTACTTGCATTTGCTGGAACTACGGATCCATTAACGGCAGTGCCATTTAATGCGGTTATTGGCGGCATAGCGGCTTTCACCACAGTGTCGCGAATAATGTCTCGGCCAAGATGGAATGTCGTTGCTGGAATCGTAATCAGTTCAATTGCGCTCGCCGACATAGTTGCTGGTGGCGTGACAGCTGCTGGACTTGCTACCTCGCTCTTGGCCGGTTGGGCTGTGGGACTTTTGATTCGCTACTTACTTGGCACCGACACCACTCGACCATCGGGTGGTGAAATCGCAAAAGTGATGAATGGCCTTGGGATCCCCTTGACGCTGCTTCGCGCTGCTGAAGTTTTGAAATCAGGTCGACGCTATGACGCCAGCACTATTGATGGCGCGCGAATAGATTTGATTGTTCTCGATCGAGACTTAGAAGGCGCTGGCCTAGCCCAAGGGATTTATCGATCACTTAGATTACGTGACGATACGGCAGGCTCTGGCACTTCCATGCGCCGGCACTTAGAGCGAATTGCACTTAACAGTTGGGCGATTTCAACTGCTGGCATTTCCACCCAACATCTCCTGGCAGTTGCTGAAGTTGGGCCAGATGCTGCGCTGTTGGCATTTGAACATGTTCCAGGGCGCGCCTTTAGCGATGTTGGCCACACAATAGGTGACGCCGAGTTGGCGGGCGCTTGGGAAATTGTGCGGGACTTACAAGCTGCTCGAATCGCACATCGGGCGCTCAACGCGGAAAATTTCCTGCAAGCAGCTGACGGAAAAGTTTATATTCAAGGAATCAAAGATGGTGCAGTCGCCGCATCTGATGTGATGTTACGCATCGATCTAGCTGAGGCATTAGTGACGCTTTCCTTGGCGGCAGATCCAATAAGAGCAATCCAAGCTGGGAAAGTGGTGCTCGGCAGTGCAGCTTTGGCGCGCGCGTTACCAGCTCTGCAACTTGTCGCACTTGGGGCAACCACCCGTGAGTTACTAAAAGAAAACCGCGAGTTGTTAACTACTTTGCGCACTGCAGTTTTGGATGAATTACCTGAGACTGCCATTGAAAATGAACAAATTGATATCGAACGAATAAAGCCACGAACTTTATTTACGGTTATTGCGGGGTCAGTTGCTGCATATTTATTGCTAACCCAGCTCGGCAAAGTAAACCTAAGTGAGATTTTCCGCGTCGCAGATACGTCATGGGTCCTAATCGGTCTCGGGTTCTCCGCATTAACTTATGTTGCAGCAACTTTGGCGCTGGCTGGCGTGGTCCCTGAACGACTATCATTTTGGAAAACTTTACAAGCACAATTTGCTGCCTCGTTTGCGACTTTAGTGACCCCGCCAACTTTGGGTTCGGTTGCAATAAATGTTCGCTATTTATCTAAACAAGGTATGCACGCAGCACTTGCCGGCGCAAGTATTGCCGTGGCACAAGCCTTAGCTTTCCTGAGTCACATTATTTTATTATTTATCGCTGTAATAGCCGCAGGTACTTCCAGCGATTTCACGTTCCGGCCACCCCGCACTGCGATCATCGTTTTCCTAGTTATTGCCTTAACCGTGACAGCGCTACTTACAATTCCAAATATCAGAACTTGGGCTGGCGCAAAATTACAACCAATTTTCAGTCAAGTTGTGCCACGACTTTCTTCCTTAGCAAACCAACCAGCCAAACTTGCAACTGGAGTATTCGGGGTGCTGCTGCTAAACATTTCATACTGTTTGTGTTTGGTTGCTTCAGTTCGTGCCTTTACGCCCAATGCTTCCATCGCCGCCATTGCTTTGGTTTACTTAGCTGCTGCAGTTGTCGGGCAGGCGGCGCCAACTCCGGGCGGCTTGGGCGCAGTTGAAGCGGCAATGGCTGCTGGATTAACTGCTGCCGGAATAGATCCAGGCATTGCGATTTCAGCAACTTTAATTTTCCGGCTGCTGACTTTCTGGATACCTACTATTCCTGGCTGGTTAGCACTTCGTAACTTGCAACGAACTGGCGATCTTTAACCAGCCTGCAGCTAGTTAATAATTGGTAAATCCTGCGGTGCACGCAAGCTCAAATAATGAGCTTCACCATCTTTAATAACCAGGTTTTCCTCATGGACCATTAACTTGCCCGCACCGTAGGAAAGCGATGGTTCCAAGGTCATAACCATGTTTTCTTGTAAAACTGTCTCATCGAATGCAGCTAACGATGGCCACTCAGTTAATTGCATTCCAAGACCATGACCTAATCTGCCAACATCATTTGGACTGCTATCGAATTCCCGAATAACACGTTGCATGGCTTCATAAACCTCGCGGCAAGTCGCACCTGGAATCATCGCTTTGCGACCAGCTTCAGTTGCTCGCCATAAAACATCATTTGCCATTTTGGAAGCATCGTCTGCAGATCCAATTGCATAGTTTCGATCAAAGTCACAGTAATAACCATCAAAAACTGCGCCAGTATCCAGCATCAAAATATCGCCGCGCTCAAGTGGAGTTGGTGAGGGTGGGGATATAACGTCGCGATATCCGCCCGCACCCGCGCCACCAACTAAGTAAGGGACATCGTCGGCGCCATTGGCAAGACATGCCCGCTTAAAGGATCTAAAAGATTCTTGCAGTGGCTGTCCCGCGAAGAATAGTTCATCTGCTTGAGCAAATGTTTTCGACGCAATCTGACATATGTGAGTAATTTTTTGAATTTCCATTTCGGATTTAATCATGCGAAGTTCGCGAATTACATAGGTGGCATCAATGAAATTTACTTCTGGCAGCTGAGTCTTCAAGTTAGTAAAGTCTGCTAACGGCATGCGCATGTGAGTTTCGTGTCCCATTGGCACGCCGACACTACCCTTGCCACCCAAGTCAGACTTGATTAAATCTTGCAGCAAACTGATTCCATCATCCACTGGATTTGGCGCGCTCCAGGTTCGAATATCATCTAGCCAAGTCGTGCTCATTAGTTCTGCCCCAATTTCTGGGATGACCGCGATTGGCTTTCCGATTTTAGGCACATAAATAAACCATGGTCGAGTTGGACTCTGCCAAAACAAGGTATGAAAACCCGAGAAATATCTAACTTCTGGTTCAGTTGTAAGCAATAACGCATCAATGCCCAGCTTCGTCATTAGAACTTGTGCGCGCGCTGTACGAGATTCAAATTCACTAACTGGAAAACCGTATTCCAATGTTTTCATTTGCTGTCCATCCACCTAGAAGCTGCGACTTGTATCGTGACAACTTTAGTTGAGTTACATTAAAAATTCAGTTGCAATTATTTTTAGTAAGAAGGCTTTTCTGGTTCAATCTGACTAACCCAAGCCAGCACACCGCCACCAACATGGATCGCATCTTTAAAGCCAGCACCCTTTACGGCGGCTAATACTTCAGCTGATCGACCACCAACTTTGCAATGCAGAACAATTTGCTTATCAATTGGCAAGTTAGCTAAAGCGTCTCCCATTAAGAATTTATCTTTTGGAATTAATACTGAGCCTGGAATACTTACGATGTCGTACTCATTTGGTTCGCGCACATCAATTAGTACGAAATCCTTTTCCCCACGTTCTCTGGCTTTCAACATCTCAGCAAGTTGCTTAACGTTGATTGTGGAATCCACCACAGCTTCGGCTGCTTCAGTTGAGACCGCGCCACAAAATGCTTCATAGTCGATTAGTTCGGTGACAGTTGGGTTCTCGCCACAAACTGCGCAATTTGGATCCTTGCGAACTTTAATTTTGCGGTAAGTCATTTCTAGTGCGTCATAAACAATCAACGAACCAACAAGCGGATCGCCAATTCCAGTAAGAACTTTGATCGCTTCAGTTACTTGAATCGAGCCAATCGAAGCACACAGCACGCCAAGTACGCCGCCCTCAGCACAGGATGGCACCATGCCTGGAGGTGGTGGCTCTGGATATAGGCAGCGGTAGCACGGACCATGTTCAGACCAGAACACACTTGCCTGACCATCGAAACGATAAATCGATCCCCAAACATATGGCTTATTTAAAAGTACACAGGCATCATTTACTAAATAGCGGGTGGCAAAGTTGTCAGTGCCATCAACTATCAAGTCATATTGGCCAAAAATCTCCATCACGTTTGTGGAATCTAGTCGCACTTCGTGCTTGATGACATTTACATAAGGGTTAATTCCCTTAACAGTGTCTGCTGCACTATCAACTTTTGGTCGGTCAATATCACTCTGACTGTGAATAATTTGGCGCTGCAAATTTGATTCATCAACTGTGTCAAATTCCACTATGCCTAATGTGCCAACTCCGGCAGCTGCTAAGTACATCAATGCCGGACTACCCAACCCACCAGCACCAACGCAAAGCACCTTGGCGTTTTTCAGGCGCTTTTGTCCTGCCATCCCGACATCTGGAATTATCAAGTGGCGACTATAGCGGCGAACCTCATCAACGGTTAGTTCCGCAGCTGGCTGGACTAATGGGGGCAGTGACATTTGGCATCCTAAAATCTGTGTACTCCTATCAAACCCTGTTTTTGGAGATCGTGTTTCCACGAGTTGCCCAGTGGACAGTAATCGCAAGTATTTTGCAAAGAATTTAACCTGACAATGATGAGTTGTCCCGCAATTACTGGCCTTTTACCCAGAGCTAAAGTGCCGTTTAGGTTTCACCAGTTTCGCTTGCAGCCAAACTATCTTTTTGCAAAACCTGGATTCCGCGCTAATTGCACCTTGGCTGAAATAGCGTAACCGGCGAGTTAGCCCTGCAGGCAGGTACTAAATCTGGAAGACCGCGGCAATTAACGTAGACTTGTCTTATTACAGAGCCTGATAATTGGCACCCAACTTTTGGAGTAAGCAGTGGAAATTCGAATTGGTATTGCGCACGCGAACCGCGAAGTTGTTTTAGAAAGTGCTGAAAGCGCTGCTGCTGTGAAGAAATCCATCGACGCCGCAATGGCCGCAGGTTCAGTCCTTACTTTGACTGATGAAAAAGGTCGTACCGTAATCGTTCCAGGCGACAAAATCACTTTCGTAGAAATTGGTGTTCCAGTCAGTGGTCGAGTAGGTTTCGCCACCACTTCGTGATTCGTACTTCAGCTGTAACTAACTGAAAGTTCGAACGACCCGAACATTATTAGCGGTAGTTTTTCCATCCGTACTGTTAAACCCTGCAGAAAAATATTGACTATGGGCAAAACTAACTGTAGATGACTCTGTAGAACTCCAATAAAAATCTGCGGCAAAACCAGACTTCAAACTACCCGATCCACAAGTGCTCGAGCTAGGTCGACTTTCTTTCGCCGCTAAACACAGTTCGTTAAGTTCATCCTGAGATGGCAAGAACCAATCTGCATAAGTAACCGAATCCAAAGTGACCGCGTAGTCCACGGCATCTTGCCCAGCACCTGATGTGCAAGCTGCAGCAATCAGGTCCGTGTTCGCTTTTCCAGTGCCAATTGCAGACCCTGTGGTACCG